>WFTU01000394.1 GCA_015485375.1 Paracoccaceae bacterium
GAATACAACGTGCGTTTCGGCGACCCCGAGTGTCAGGTCATCATGCAACGCCTCGGCGCGCAGGTGCTGGACGCGCTACTGGCCTGCGCCGAAGGACAACTGGACAGCGCCCGCATCAACTGGGCCGACGACCATGCGCTGACGGTGGTCTACGCGGCCAAAGGCTACCCCGGCTCTTACGAAAAAGACACGGTTATCAAAGGTCTCGATGCCGCCGACGACGACCCTTTCGTGGACATCTTCCACGCAGGCACCTCGGAAAAAGACGGCCAGACCATCGCCACCGGCGGCCGCGTTCTGGCCATCACCGCGCGCGGCGAAACCCTACAACAGGCCCGTGACCGCGCCTATGAAACGATTGAAAAAATCGACTGGCCCGAAGGCTTCTACCGCAAGGACATCGGCTGGCGTGCGCTCTAGCGACAGGCCAGCGCATCCGTGATCGACTGCGGCCCCGTAAACGGCCCCACCGTGGTAAACTCCGGCGTGCCGTTCACCAGCCGCACCGCCACCACGTTGCGCCACGGGGCGTCGGCCAGCACCAGCTCCACCGCCCCCGCACAGGTGCGCACACCGCCGGAAATCTCCGGCTCGCCAAACTTGTGGTTGGTCAGCCCCTCGGCCGTGGCGATGCGCACCAGTTCGCCGTCCTTCAGCGTCCAGAACATCAGCGCCTTTCCCAGATGCGGGGTCTCGACATAGGCGATGTCGTTCTGCCCGTCGCCATCGAAATCGGCAATGCCCGCAGGCGCCAGCCAGCGGTTGCTCAGCCCGATAAAGGACGTCCCCGCCACCTTGCCGTTTTCGTCGTAAACCGCCAGTTGTGCCCCGAGGTTCACGTCGGTTTCCACCACAATCACCTCGTTATCGCCATCCCCGTCCACATCGCCCAGACGCGGGGCGCGATCCTCGAACACGCGGTTTTCCGGCAGCACGATCTGGCGTGCCGTGCCATCGGAAAGCACCATATCCAGCACGCCGTATTCGGAATCATTGCCGAACACCCCGTGGATATATCGCGCCGTCTCGCCGCTATAGCTCGCCCCGACAATATCCGCCGCCGCAAGGGACGGCGCGAACAGCAGTGCGAGCAAAGCGGCCGCGCGCATCAGATCTGCTTCTCGGGCAAATGCACCACCAGACCGTCGAGGTCCTCGGTCACTTTCACCTGACAGGTCAGGCGCGAGCGTTTTTCATCCGGCTGCCAGGCGAAATCGAGCATATCCGCCTCCATATCATCCTTGGCGGGCAGCTTATCCACCCAGGCCTCGTCCACATAGACATGACAGGTGGAACAGGCACAGGCGCCGCCGCAATCGGCCTCGATCCCGGGCACATTGTTGTCGCGCGCGCCTTCCATGACGCTGAGGCCAACAGGCACGTCCACGGTATATTCCTTGCCGCTGTGCTCGATATAGGTAATTTTAGGCATATTCAGTCCTTCGGATATCAGTTTCCCAGCCTATCTAGTATGCCGACCGCTTTCGGACCAGCCCCGAAGCCGATTTTTATCGCCAACCGGACTTTCTGCGCTGAATTCTCACAAAAAGGCGATATCAGATAATTTTTGTCATTTTCGGGATAATCGTGCTATAAGAAGGTGTGTAGCGCGTATTTGCTGCCGTTTGTAGATCATCCGGTGTCGGGTGAAGTAAAAGGTATATTGGTATGTTTTCGAGAACTCTCATCGAGTTTCTCCGTAGCGAGTCGGGCGTTGTGACCGTGGATTTTGTTGTTCTCACGGGTATCGTAGCCAGTTTCGGCATCGGCGTTACTCTTGCCCTTACCCTGGAACCGTCCCTTATCCTCGATAAGGTAGGCTCCATCCGGGCAGCCGACAACAACACATTTACCGCAAAGTTTGTCAAAGTGGACGAGTAATCCGGAACCGTTGTTCCTGATCGCCGCCCCTCTGCAAACTCTCTGGCCTCTGCGTGGCTTCTGATATATCAGGAGGAAACTTCGACCGAGGCTGTTCCATGACCCTGACCATTAAACGCCCTGACGACTGGCACCTGCATCTGCGCGATGGCGAAATGCTGGCCGGTGTATTGCCTGAAACCGCGCGTGACTTCGGGCGGGCGATTGTGATGCCGAACCTCGTGCCGCCGGTGGTGACCTCGGCCGACGCAGCGGCCTATCGCGCGCGGATCATGGCTGCCCTGCCGGAAGGCGCGGATTTCCAGCCGCTGATGACACTTTACCTGACCGAGGCCACCAATGCGGGTGATGTGGCGGCAGCGCATGCCTCGGGGCTGGTAACCGCTGTAAAACTCTATCCGGCAGGGGCGACGACCAATTCGGACTCCGGCGTGCGCGACTTTGACAATGTGCAGGGTGTACTGGAAAAAATGGCGGAAATCGGCCTGCCGCTTTGCGTGCATGGCGAGGTCACGGACCCTTCGGTGGATATTTTCGACCGCGAGGCGGTGTTTATCGACCGCGTGCTGGACCCGCTGCGGCGGCGCATTCCCGATCTCAAGGTGGTAATGGAGCATATTACCACAGCGGACGGCGTGGGCTATGTGCTCTCGCAAGACAACGTCGGCGCGACGATCACTACGCACCACCTGATTATCAACCGCAATGACCTGCTGGTCGGCGGTATCCACCCGCATTACTATTGCCTGCCCATCGCCAAACGCGAGGAACACCGCCGCGCACTGGTCGAGGCCGCGACCGGCGGCGATACACGGTTCTTCCTCGGAACCGACAGCGCGCCGCATACGGACCCGAACAAGGAAAGCGCCTGCGGCTGTGCCGGTGTGTTTTCGGCCACCAACACGATGGCGTGCCTTGCACATGTGTTCGAGGAGGCAAATGCGCTGGAGCGGCTGGAGGGGTTTGCCTCGCTGCACGGGCCGGCGTTCTACGGGCTGGAGCCAAGCGCCGCGATGCTAACCTTGACGCGTCATGCCGATCCGGTCACATATCCCGCGAAAATCGAAACCGGCGCGGGGCCTGTTACCGTATTCGACCCCGGCTTCCCTTTGCACTGGACGACATCATGACCGCTTTTATCGACCGCGCCGAAATGGCCCGCCTGACCGCCAAAATGCTGCTGGAAATCAAGGCGGTGAATTTCGAGGTGAAAAACCCCTACAAGCTGGCCTCGGGGCTGGTTTCGCCGAGCTATATCGATTGCCGCGAGTTGATCTCCTATCCCTCCATCCGCTCGACGCTGATCGATTTCATGGTGGCAACGGTGCAGCGCGACGCAGGGTTCGAGGCATTTGATTCCGTTGCGGGCGGAGAAACCGGCGGTATTCCCTATGGCGCCTGGATGGCGGACCGGATGGGGCTGCCGATGCAATATGTGCGCAAGAAGCCGAAAGGCTATGGCAAGAATTCGCAGGTCGAGGGCGTATTGCACGAGGGGCAGCGGGTCTTGCTTGCCGAGGATATGACCACTGACGGCGGCTCGAAAATAAAATTTGTCGAAGCCATCCGAGCGGCGGGCGGCGTGTGTAACCATACCTCGCTGGTGTTTTTCTACGACATCTTCCCGAATACCCGTGAAAATCTGGCGGAGCACGGGATCACCCTGCATTATCTGGCGACATGGCATGATGTGCTGGCGGAGGCCAAACAGGGCGATTATTTCGACGCGGCGACGCTGGACGAAGTGGAAAAATTCTTTGCCGATCCGCTAGGCTGGTCAAAGGCGCATGGCGGGATTGGCGAGGTGAGCCGCTAGGCCATCGCCGCCTTGCACCAGCGATAGACAGCATCCTGATCGGCGGGCACCTCTTCGGCCACTCCACCAACGAAAGCGTCAAATGCCTCGCGGCAACCGCCGCCTACACCAACCAGAACGGGCACATTGTGTTCAATCGCTACAGCGATGGCATCGCAGAACCCGCGACCCTCGGATTCCTGCGGGCCGAATTTGTTGAGAATAAACAGATCAGCCTCCGCCGCGCCCCTTTGTTCGGTCGCGGCAACTGCGGCCGCAATTCCCGCGGGATCAAGGCGGCACCCTGTGGCCCCCTCGCCCAATGACTGGGTGATGCGGACTTCTGGACCGTCGGGCAGGACACGCAGGTCCATGTCGCAATGATGGCCGTCGGGAGTTTCGTTGCCCGGAACCTTGACGACACCGGCGAGGCGCGCGCCCTCAGCTGCGAGGCGCGCGGCGGTTTCGGAGATCACCTGGTCGGTGAGGCCGGCTGTTCGGGAACGGATAACAGCAATTTTCATGGGATCGTCCTGTTTTTCGGAGCCTGTGGCAGAGTCTACCCTACCCCGCAGCGGCCCTCAACAGGCGCTTGCGGCTGGCGGGGATGGCGTTGATCTCGAGACCGGTGAAAACGTGCAGGGTGTTGAGGTCGCTGTCCACCACCGCGTGATCCGAAACCCAGCCACCCATCGCCAGATAGGTCCGCAATAGCGGCGGCATCCGCAAGCGGGCCTGTTTCATATCCGGCGTTTTCAGACGCAGCTTGGCGGCGAAACGGAACACCTGCGGCGCCTTGATTTTCGGCAAGCGGCGTTTCGGAGCAAGGTGGCTGTCCTTCAGCAGAGCGAATGCGTCGGTATATTCGGCAGCTTCGGTGCCCGCGAAACTGGAACAGCCGAACAGCAGCTCGACATCGTGATCGTCCACATAACGGGTCATCTCCGCCCAGGCGAGGCGCAGGATGTCGGGGTCTTTGAAAGCAGGATCGATGCAGAAACGGCCCATTTCGACCATATGACCGCGAATGTCGTGCAGGGCAGAGAGGTCGTAGTATTGCGCCGAATAAGAGCGCTCCACCGCGTTCCCATCGTCCAGCGGCAGCAGGCGATAGGTGCAAACGAGACGGCGACTGGCGCGCTCCTCGACCAGAACATGTTTGCACAAAGGGTCGAAAGCATCGGCGTCCAGACCCTCGGCACCGCGAAAGCATCGATGACGCAATTGCTGCGCCGCTCGCAGGTCGGCCGCATTGCTTGCGAAGCGGCTGGTGTAGCGTCCTGTTGGCGGCTGGTTCATGGTGTCTCGCGCGTGTCGAATTGCGAAAAAGCGTGACGCAATTCGGCTGGTTTGTCAAAATATTCGGCCGTATATTGCCGGAAACGAGGGGAAAACATGACCGTTGAAAAATCCGACGCCGAATGGCGGGCCCAACTATCCGATCTGGCCTACAAGGTCACACGCAGGGGCGGCACCGAGCGTGCCTTCAGCCATGACGACTTTCCGAAGGTGGACGGGATGTTTCACTGCGTCTGCTGCGATGCACCGCTTTTTACCTCCGTCGCCAAGTTCGACTCCGGCACTGGTTGGCCGAGCTTTTTCCAGCCTGTCTCGCCCGAAGCCATTGTCGAGCGCGCCGACAACAAACTGTGGATGCGCCGCACCGAGGTCCTGTGCGCCAATTGCGACGCACATTTGGGGCATGTGTTTCCGGATGGTCCGGCACCGACCGGTATGCGCTACTGCATGAACGGCGTGGCGCTGGCGTTCAAACCCGACTAGAGGAAGCTCTCCGCGCTGAAATTGCCGACGTTGCCGATCAATTGCTGCAGGAAGGTCAGCTTGCGCCCGCCAGTCACTGTTTCGCGGGTGTTCAGGTCGATGATGATGCCGTCCTCGAGGCCGTAGCGGTTCACGGCGGCAACACGGCCACGGGAATCAAACGATACGGCAAGAATCTCGCGGCTGGTGATCTGCGGCGCAAGGAAGCCCAGACGGCGCTCGGTATAGGAAATGTAATACCAGGAGCTGTCGCCCTCCACCCCTTTGGTGGTAGGTTCGCCAAGACGGGCATAGACGCTGTCCTTGGTGTCGGCGCCGGTCTGGATGGCGGCTATATCGGCCTCGACCGGAACATAGCCGTGGTTTTGCACGATCGGAGCGCAACCGCCAACCAGCGTTGCTGTGCCGATCAGCGATACAATCAAAAGCCTGCGCATATTCTTGGCTACCATAATTACCCTCGTTCAAAACCGTTTGCTCTTGCTCACCTACCGCGCGCGTGGAATAAATTCAAGAATCTTGGCGCGACTGTGCCTACAATCCCCTTTTAGGCGCGATTATACAATGGCAGAAAAACCCGATATGCAAAACTCCGCTCCCGCTTTTTCCCGTATCGTCCGGTTCCGGCGGATCAGCAAGGCGGCGGAGTATGAATTTTCCGAAAGCCCGACAGAGGAAGAACTGCGCAATATCGCCAAGGTGCTCGATGTGCTGTCCGTGCGAAAAATGCGCTTTGCCGGCCGGTTGATACCGCTCGATAACGGAGGCTGGATGCTGGAGGCTGCGCTGGGTACGACCGTGACACAGGCCTGCGTCATTACGCTGGAACCTGTGCGCACCCGTATCGATCTGGAAATCCGGCGGCAATACCTGCCCGATCTGGACGAGCCGATGGCCGAGATCGACATCTCCATCGAGGACGAGGATGACATCGAGCCGCTGGAAACGGAGCTTGATCTGGGGCTGGTGGCAATGGAGGCGCTGGCGCTCGCCCTGCCCGACTATCCGAAAATCGAGGGGGCGACGCTGGATGAGTCGCTGTTTTCCGCCGATGACGGTGCTTCCGGCACCGAAGAGGCGGAGCGCCCCTTTGCCGGACTCGCCGCATTGAAGGATAAACTGGAAAACAACGGCGAATAGGCGTAGAAAACACTTGCGGTTTGCATAATTTTCGCTATTTTCCGCGCTTCGTTTCCTGTTCGGGTTAATAGGTTGTTGCACATTGTGCGTGCGAGGCTTATTGACGCCGGATGTCGGGGGTTCGCCCCATTCAAGAACTAGAGGTCCATCATGGCTGTTCCCAAGAGTAAAATCACCCGCTCCAAACGCGGTATGCGTCGTGCGCATGATGCGTTGGTTGCGGCCAACCCGAATGAATGCACCAACTGTGGCGAGCTGAAACGCCCGCACCACGTTTGTGGCGCCTGTGGCCACTATGACGAGCGCGAAGTCGTTGCTATGGTCGAAGAAATCGACTTCGACGAAGACGCAGCGTAAGCCGGTTAAGGGTGGTCCGGTATGACCGAAAACTCAAACCGGACTGATTCCCCCGAAGGGCCGACGGTTATTTCCGTCGATGCCATGGGGGGCGATAGCGGCGTTGCCGCTATCATCGGCGGGATGGAAAAATCCGCCGGAAAAAACACAGATATCCGTTTTATCGTGCATGGCGATTCGGCCGAGATCGCGCCGCTTCTGGAAAAGAAGCCGGCGCTGGCGCGGCTTGTCGAGGTCCGCAACACGGATAAAGTTGTCTCCATGGACGAAAAACCCTCGCGCGCGCTTCGCAGCGGCAAAGGGTCGAGCATGTGGAACGCGATCGAGAGCGTCAAGAACGGCGAGGCCTCGGTCGCGGTGTCCTGCGGCAATACCGGCGCCTTGATGGCGATCTCCATGTTGCAGTTGCGCAAGATGCCGGGCGTCGTGCGTCCGGCCATTGCGGTGCTCTGGCCCTCGCTGAACCCTTCGGGCAAGAACATCATGCTGGACATGGGTGCCGACATCAAAGCGGATGCGCAGGATTTGCTGCAATACGCCGTGATGGGCGCCAGCTATGCCCGCAATGCGCTGGGACTGAAAAAGCCGCGCGTCGGGCTGCTGAATATCGGCACCGAGGACCACAAGGGACGACCCGAACTGCAGGAAGCCGCGAAGATGATCGTCGATGTGGCCGAGGTCGGGGATTTCGAATATGTCGGCTTTGTCGAGGGCAGCGACCTGCCCTCCGACCGTGTGGATGTGATCGTGACCGACGGGTTTACCGGCAATGTGGCGCTGAAGGCCAGCGAAGGCACGGCGAAGCTGATCGGGGATTTCCTTAGGGAAGCCTTTACCCATACATTGCTGGCGAAACTTGCCGCGCTGTTCGCCATGAACTCGCTGAAACGCCTGAAAAAACGGGTCGATCCGCGCCGCGTCAATGGCGGTGTATTTCTGGGGTTGAATGGAACGGTCATCAAGTCGCACGGCAGCGCCGATGCGATCGGGGTCTCGGCCGCGATCAAGCTGGCCTATAC
>WFTU01000395.1 GCA_015485375.1 Paracoccaceae bacterium
CCACCGTCCGAGAGCAGCGCCTGGATGCCCAGCCAGATCAGATAGGCCGCACCGGCCCATTTCACGATGGAAAACGCCACCGCCGAGGTCGCCAGAATAACCGACAGCCCCGCCGCCGCCATCACCACATGCCCGAACGCCCCCGTCCAGATCCCGAACATCGCCGCAAACCCCGACCTGCGCCCGCCCTTGACCGTCTGCCCCAGAATAAACGCAATATCCGGCCCCGGCGACAGGTTCAGCAACACGGCAGCCGTCAGAAACGTCGTCCAGTGCAGCAGGGAATAATCAAACATCGGCGTCCTCCATCAAAGCCTTCACCCGCGCTTCCAGTCGCAGCGCGTGGCTCTTGTCGCTGGCGGTGTCCGGCATGGTCTTGTCATAGGCCGCGCGGATCAGCGCCGCGATGGAGGGGCGCACGATGGCCATGTTGTTGGCCTCGATAATGCCGATCGGGCTTTTCTCCAGAAATGCCTCCGGACCCCAGAGCAGCAGTGCCTGCGCCATCTGCCCCGTCGCCAGCGCCTGCGCCGAAAGCTGCGCCATGTCGTCGTCGTATTTCAGCAGCAGCACACAGAGCTTGATCGCCCCCTCGGGGTCAAAGGCAAAGCTGCGGTACTGGTTGGCGCCGGTCCGGTCCAGCTCCGTCACCAGCGCGTCCAGATTACCCATCATCCGGTCGAGGTCCGGCACATCCCTGATTTCCGACCAGTCGGAGCAGAAAAAGATCAGGAAGTTCGCCCCCAGCTCGGGGTCCGTTTCCGCCAGCCGCATATCGGCAAGGCTCGCCACGGTCTGGAAGGCGTCCTTGATGACATTCAGCGATTCATCATCGGTGCCGAACACCACCGGCGCAATCGGGCGCGCCCAGCGGGCGAAAATATAGCGCCCCTCGTTGGTGAACATCTTTTCGATCTCGGTGGCGGTAAGGGGAGCTTCGCTCATGTCTAGTCCTCGAATAAATCAACCTGATCAGGCGTGCGTGGCGCGTCCAGCCCCAGATGTTTCCAGGCCTTCGCCGCCAGCATCCGCCCGCGTGGCGTGCGTTGTATCAGGCCTTGTTGCAGCAGGAAAGGCTCGATCACTTCCTCGATGGCATCGCGGGCCTCGGACAGGGCCGCCGCGATGGTCTCCACCCCGACCGGCCCGCCGCCATAGTTCTCGGCCAGCAGCCGCAGATAGCGCCGGTCCGCGCTGTCCAACCCCAGATGATCCACGCCCAGCCTTGTGAGCGCCATATCGGCAAGCGACGCCGTGACCTTGCCGTTGCCTTCGACCAGCGCGAAATCCACCACGCGGCGCAGCAACCGCCCCGCGATACGCGGCGTCCCGCGTGATCGCCGCGCGATCTCCATCGCTCCCGCACCGTCCGCATCCGCCCCCATCAGCCGCGCGCCGCGATCGACGATCTTCACCAGTTCCTCGACCGTATAGAACTCCAGCCGCGTCGGAATGCCGAAACGGTCGCGCAAAGGCGTGGTCAGCAGACCGAGCCGCGTTGTCGCCCCGACCAGCGTGAACGGTTGCAAATCAATCCGCACCGTGCGCGCGGCCGGCCCCTCGCCAATCACCAGATCCAGCTCGAAATCCTCCAGCGCCGGATAAAGTATCTCCTCCACCGCCGGATTCATGCGGTGAATCTCGTCGATAAACAGCACGTCGCGCGCATCCAGATTGGTCAGGATCGCCGCCAGATCGCCCGCCTTGGCCAGCACAGGGCCGCTCGTCATGCGGAAATTCACGCCCAGTTCACGCGCCATGATCTGCGCCAGAGTGGTTTTCCCCAACCCCGGCGGGCCGTAAAACAGCGCATGGTCCATCGCCTGTCCGCGCATCTTGGCGCTTTCGATAAACACCCGCAAATTCGCCCGCGCCTCGGCCTGCCCGACAAATTCGTCGAGCGTCTGCGGGCGCAGCGCGCGGTCCGCATCTCCGGCCAGTTCCTCGGGGCGCATTTCCTGTCGATTGTCCATCCGCTATCCTTTCGGTGCCAGCAGCCGCAGCGCCGCGCGGATCAGGTCCGCCGATCCGGCCTCCGGCGCATTGCCCGAAGCCTCCGCCACCGCACTCGCCGCATCACCCTGCCCGTAGCCAAGGTTCACCAACGCCGAGAGCGCATCCGCCTGCGCCGCCGCCGCACCATCAACCACAGGTGCCTTGGTCGCCGCTTTCGGGGCATCAATCACCAGCCCTTCGCCTGCCTCCGCCGCCTGCGAGCCACTCGCCCCCATCGCCATCACCGCCGGTGCCTTGTCCTTCAATTCATTCGCCACCCGCTGCGCGATCTTCGGCCCGATCCCCGGTGCCGCCTTGATCGCCGCCACGTCGCCCAGCGCAATCGCCCGTCCCGTGCCCTCCGGCC
>WFTU01000396.1 GCA_015485375.1 Paracoccaceae bacterium
ATCAGGTAGCGCGGTTTGTCGGCGGGCAGCATATCGGGCGCATAATCCAGAACCTCGAACATCGCCGCCTGCCCTTCCCCGACCGCGAGGCCGCCGATGGCGTAGCCGTCAAAGCCGATGTCTGTCAGGGCCTTGGCGCTTTCCTCGCGCAGGTCGGCGAAAGTGCTGCCCTGCTGGATTCCGAACAGGGCATGGTCGGGACGATCGCCAAAGGCGTCCTTCGAGCGTTCGGCCCATCTCATGGACATGCGCATGGAATCGGCGGCGACCTGTTCGGTGGCCGGGTACGGGGTGCATTCGTCGAAACACATGACGATATCGCTGCCGAGCATGCGCTGGATTTCCATCGAGCGTTCCGGCGTCAGGTTGTGTTCGGAGCCGTCGATATGGGATTTGAACTTCACGCCTTCTTCGGTCAGCTTGCGCAGGCCGGTGAGGCTCATCACCTGAAACCCGCCGGAATCGGTGAGGATCGGCTTGTCCCAGTTCATGAATTTGTGCAGCCCGCCGAGGCGCTCGATCCGTTCCGCGGTCGGGCGCAGCATCAGGTGGTAGGTATTTCCGAGCAGGATGTCGGCCCCGGTCGCCGCCACGCTTTCGGGCATCATCGCCTTCACGGTGGCCGCCGTGCCGACCGGCATGAAGGCCGGTGTGCGGATATCGCCGCGCGGAGTGTGCAGCACGCCGGTGCGGGCTTTGCCGGTTGTGGCGGAGATATTGAACGAGACGTTTTTCAAGGGTTCACCCGTGTTTTTCCTGTCCCGCGCGTTTGACCTCAAATTTGCCGCAGATACAAGAGGCGCCATGATCTGGACGTGGGGAATTTTATACCCTATATGTTTTGTCAGGAATTCCGAAAGGGTAGAAATTATGAACGCAAACACAGATATGCCGATGGAAGGCACGCCGCTGATCAAGCCGTCCTCGACCGAGCATCCGCTATATGATTCCATCGTCGAGGCCTGCCGCACGGTGCATGATCCGGAGATTCCGGTGAATATCTATGACCTCGGGCTGATCTATACCATTGATATCGATGACGAGGCCAATGTGCAGATCACCATGTCCCTGACCGCGCCGGGCTGTCCGGTGGCCGGCGAGATGCCGGGCTGGGTGGCCGAGGCTGTCGAACCGTTGCCGGGGGTGAAAACCGTCAATGTCGAACTGGTGTGGGAGCCGCAGTGGGGCATGGATATGATGTCCGACGAAGCGCGCCTTGAACTGGGGTTCATGTAAAATATGGCCGGAGTCGTTCGCAATGTCCTGTATCGCTTCAGCGTCAGCGCCCTGATCGGGGCGGTGGTGGCTGGCGGGGTGATCTATTTCACCAATGACCGCGTGGTGAAGGGCTATCGCAACGATGTCTCGACCCTGATGGAGCAACAGACGGCGGCGGCGGATTCGCTCACGGTTCTGATGGCGGGTCTGTCGGACCGGATTACCGCCTCGGACGCGGTGCGGGCCGAGGAAACCGCAGCCCTCAACGAGCGGCTGGACCGTATCGATACGCGGCTGGATGCGATTGAACGCACGCTTGGCGTGATTGAATACACCGTCAACGGCCTGCCCGATGCGGCGGCCGCTACGGCGAAAGAGGCGCTCCTGCAGGAAACGCTGGCAGGGTTGCGCACGGAAATAGAGGCGCTGTCGGTGGAACTGAAGTCTCCCGAAGCGCCTGTGGAGGAACAGTAGATGTTTGGAATACCGGGAAAACAGGCGGTTTCCATTACGGATGCCGCGGCGAAACAGATCGCCAAGCTGATGGCGGACAAGGGGTCGGAAGGCCTGCGGATCGGCCTGAAAAAGGGTGGCTGCGCGGGCATGGAATACACCATGGAATATGTGGACGAGGTTGATCCCGCCGACGAGGTGGTGGAGCATAACGGCGCACGGGTGATGATTGCGCCGATGGCGCAAATGTTCCTGTTCGGGACCGAGATCGACTACAAGACCTCGCTGCTGGAAAGCGGGTTCGATTTCAAGAACCCCAATGTGACCGAGGCCTGCGGCTGCGGGGAATCGATCAAATTCGACGGAATGTAGGCGCCGACTGGGCGCATAGGTCGCTATATTGCCCCTTTCCCCGTGCCGAAACCCTGCTATTTTCGCGCAAACGGATTAGCTAGGGAGAATATCATGCGTCGCAAAGTTGCCGCCGGAAACTGGAAAATGAACGGGGTGAAGGCCTCGCTGGGCGAAGTGGAGGCGTTGAAACCTGTCGTCACCGGCGGCTGCGATGTGATTCTGTGCCCGCCTGCAACTCTGGTTGCCGCGATGGTTCAGGCAGCGGAAGGCTCCGGTATCATGGTTGGCGGTCAGGATTGCCACTGGAATGAAAGCGGTGCGCACACCGGCGATATCGCAGCCGAAATGCTGGCGGATGCCGGTGCCGGCGCGGTGATTCTCGGCCATTCCGAGCGACGTGCCGATCATGGCGAGACCGACGATATGGTTAACCGCAAGACCGAAGCCGCCTGGCGCGCAGGCCTTACCGCCATCGTTTGTGTTGGCGAAACCGAAGCCGAGCGTGATGCGGGCACGACGCTCGATGTGATCGGCGGGCAGCTGGATGGCTCCACACCGGACGGGGCCACTGGTGAAAACACGATTATTGCCTATGAACCCGTCTGGGCCATCGGCACCGGCCGCACGCCGACGCTGGAGGAAATTGCCGAAGTGCATGATTTCCTGCGCGGCAAACTGGTGGCGCGTTTCGGCTCGGCTGGCGAGGCTTTCCGGATTCTTTACGGCGGCTCGGTCAAACCGACCAATGCCGCCGAGATTTTCGCCGTTTCCAACGTGGACGGCGGGCTGGTTGGCGGGGCCTCGCTGAAGGCCTCCGATTTCAGCGGCATCGTGACTGCGGCCGGTTAGGGCGTAGACCTACGACGCCTGTTTCTGCTGCTCCGGCAGGGTAATGCCGTAATGGATCGCCAGCCTTTGCAGGGCGATTTTCAGAACGACCTTGCCGGAGCGCGCCGACCAGCCGAGACGTTTCTCGGCCTTTTCCAGACCCTCCAGAAAACAGCAGACCCTGAGCGCGATGTCGCCCAGCCCCGGCCCGAGGGCATCCATTGCCCGCGAGAACCGCTCGTGCGCGGCGGTGGAACCTTCGGAACCTGTAGACCAGCCGTTGCTGGCGCCGCTGGTCATGAACCTGTCGCAGTTCTGGGCCACGCGCGGCCCCAGTTGCGCGCTTTCGAAATCGGCGCGGAAACGCTCGCCGGCCTCCAGCAGGTCGGCCGTCAGATAGAAGGCCCCGCTCCGGTCCTTTTTTCGGGCCAGCAGGGTTAGCGGGCTTTCGGCGAGGTTGAACCGCAGGCTTTCGGTGCCTTTGCCGGTGTAGGAATGCACGATCCGCTCGCCGAATTCCTTGTGCTGTTCCTGAAATGGCGTGGTTGCGGAGAGCCTGTTGTCGCGATCCTCCGCCAGCATGCGTTTGAGGGCGGTGCGGCCGGGTTCCGTAATCCCGAATTTGCCGACGCGGCCGATATAGTCACCCTTGATCCAGTCTTTGAGCGCGAAAGCCTCGGCAATCTCGCGGGCACAGTTGGCGATTTTTGTTTTCTTGCCCTGCACCACAACCTTGAACACGGCCGCCTGTTCCGCCTGTTCGGCGATCAACAGAAATGTATCGGGCTCGCACAGGCGACGCAGGATCCTGCGGGCCTCGCGGTTGATCTTTGCTTCGGACGGAGCGGGGGAATTTTCCATGATTGTATTCTCCTTGCAGGAAAAGTCGGGGAAATACCGGTTTTC
>WFTU01000397.1 GCA_015485375.1 Paracoccaceae bacterium
CATCGAGATCACCATCCCCGGTTCCAGCACCGTATGGATATCCTCGCGCAACTCCAGCCCCGCCTCGCGGCCGTAGTAATGCGACAGAACCCCGAAGGAATGCCCGTAGCCGAAAGTGCGATACTGCAACAAATCACGCGCGGCAAAAAACCGGTTGATCTCGGTCACGATATCCGAACACATGGCGCCCTCCCTGATCAGCGACAGGCCCAGTTCGTGCGCTTCCACATTGGCCTCCCAGATTTCCAGAGACCGCTTGTCCGGCTCGCCCAGAAACAGCGTCCGCTCCAGCGCGGTGTAATAGCCGTTGATCATAGGAAAGGCATTGAGGCTCAAAATATCCCCCTGCGTCAACCGGCGCGAGGTCACCGGATTATGCGCCCCGTCCGTATTCAGCCCCGACTGGAACCAGACCCATGTATCGCGCAACTCGGAATCGGGGAAACTGTCGGCAATCGCGCGTTCCATTGCGTCACGTCCGGCCATGGCCACGTCGATCTCGCGCACGCCCTCGGCAATGGTTTCGCGAATAGCAGCACCACCCAGATCGGCAATGCGCGCGCCCTCGCTGATCAAGGCAATCTCGGCGGGGGATTTGATCATCCGCTGCCGCATTGTGGCCGGCGCGATATCCACCACCTCCACCGCGCCCAGAAACTCCGCCAGCTTGTCACGCGCCGCCAGCGTCAGGTGATCGCCCTCGATCCCGATGCGCTTGCCCGCCCCGACCAGCGATTTCACCGCCCGCCAGTAATTGTCGCGTTTCCAGTCCGTATAGATCACATTCTCATAGGCCGAGCGCCGCCACGGCTGCCCCAGATCGATATTGGCCGAAACAGTCGTGGCCGCATCCTGCGTCACCACGCAGGCATAGGGCCGCCCGAAACTGCAATAGAGAAAGCCGCTGAAATAGGCGATATTGTGCATCGAGGTCAGCAAAACCGCCCCGATATCCTCCGCCGCCATCACCGCACGCAGCTTCGCAAGGCGGGCATCATATTCGGAGACGGCAAAAGGCAAAGTCGCCTTTTCACCGTTATGCAGGGTGAAAAAATCCCGTCGTGTATGGGTCATCTGTTGAACCTTTCAAAAAGGTCCGGGCGTGCAGGACAGATCGAGCAGGGCAAAGCCCCGGGCGACGCCATCGCCCGATGCTCCGTTTCAGCTAACCCCGATTCCCCTTCGGACGCAAGTCAGAGTTCCTTGGCCTCGGCCCGCAACGGCACCTTCTGGATCTTGCCGGTCGAGGTTTTCGGCACCTCCTGGAATATCACTGTTTTCGGCACCTTGTAGCCAGCGAGTAGACCGCGACAATGGGCGATGATCGCGGCCTCGTCCACGGCTGCACCGGGTTTCAGTTCTACGAAGGCGCAGGGGGTTTCGCCCCATTTATCATCGGGGCGGGCCACGACGGCGCAGGCGGCGACCGCGTTGTGGGCATAGATGGCGCTTTCCACCTCGATGGAGGAAATATTTTCGCCACCGGAAATAATGATGTCCTTGGCGCGGTCGCGCAACTGGATGTAGCCGTCCGGATGCACAACGCCAAGATCGCCGGAGTGGAACCAGCCATCGGCGAGAACTTCGGCGGTGGCTTCGGGATTGTCGAGGTAGCCTTTCATCACGATATTGCCGCGCATCATGACCTCGCCCATGGTTTCGCCGTCATGCGGAACCTCCTGCATGGTTTTCGGATCGATAACCTTTGTATCCTCCTCGACCATGTAGGAGACGCCTTGACGGGCCTTCAGGTTGGCCTGTTTGCCTATCGGCAGGTCGTTCCATTCCTCGTGCCAGGCGCAGGCGACGGCGGGGCCGTAAGTCTCGGTCAGGCCGTAAACATGGGTCACGTCGAAGCCCTGTTCCTGCATGGCTTGCAGCACGGTTGCAGGAGGGGGGGCGGCGGCGGTCATGACTTTGCACAGGTGGTTGAAGGGGCGACGTTCCTCCTCGGTGGCATTGATCATGAAGCTGAGAACGATGGGAGCGCCGCAGAGGTAGTTGGCGCCGTGATCGGCAATGCTGTTGTAGATATTGGCGGCGTTTACCTTGCGAATACAAACATTTGTGCCGGCTTTTGCAGCCACCGTCCAGGGGAAGCACCAGCCGTTGCAGTGGAACATCGGCAGGGTCCATAGATAGACGGGATGCGCACCCATGTTCCATTCCAGCGTGTTGCCTATCCCGTTCAGATAGGCGCCGCGGTAGTGGTAGACGACGCCCTTGGGATTGCCGGTGGTGCCGGAGGTGTAGTTGATGGAGATTGTGTCCCATTCGTCCCCGGGGCCGGAATAGGCGAAATCCGGGTCTCCGGTGGCGATGAACGCCTCGTAATCCTGTGCGCCGAGAAGCTCACCCCCTTCGGCGGCGGGGTCGTCGATGTCGATCAGGACGGGGGTGCCTTTGGCGAGTCTTACGGCCTCTTTAACCGTGTCGGAGAACTCGCGGTCGGTGACCAGAAGTTTGATTCCGGCGTGATCGATAATGTAGGCGATGGTTTTTGCGTCGAGGCGATAGTTGAGCGCATTCAATACCATACCGGCCATCGGCACGCCGAAATGGGCTTCATATAGTTCCGGTGTGTTGGTGGCCATGAAGCCGACGACGTCACCCTTCTGCAGACCAACCTTGGTCAGCGCGGAGGCGAGTTGTTTGCAACGACGGTAGGTTTCAGCCCAGCTGCGGCGCAGGTCATCATAGATGATGGCGGTGTGATCCGGAAAGGTTAGCGCCGTGCGGTGGATAAAAGACACCGGCGTGAGCGGTGCATAGTTTGCGGGTGTCCTGGGCAGGTTCATATGGGCGTGTGTCATGCGACTCTCCATTTCGATCTCGGGTGCGAGAATACTCTTGTTGCGGCGCGGGATAAACGGGATTTTTTCGGAGCTGGGTATGGAGGGACGGGGGTGTGTGGAGGGTCGGGGATTTCGTGGCGGATTGGCAGGAGTTTCGGGGAAGAAATACGGGATTATTGAGGGCTTCGAAGGCAAAATTAGCTTCATTAATCGGATAAATATCTTACTAAATTCGACTTAACATATACTATTACGATAATTTCTCTTTTTATAGAAAATCTTGTAGGTTCGCGCAATAATCGAGCATTTCATGCTGGAAAACTGCAAGGAGTTTTCCTGATTTTCATGGGTATTACCGATGGAATCCCGAATTAGTTTAAAGTTAAACAGTATTATTCGAATTGACAGACCCAATAGGCTTGCTACCGATTGACTGGACAAGAGGCTGTTTTGTGAAGGAGAAACCCATGACACCCGAACAGGCGCTTGAGTGGCTCGAGCGAAATCCTGAAGTGGCCAGCGTGCGCGCGGCGGTGATTGATCTGAACGGGGTCTGGCGTGGAAAACGTATGCCGGTGGCGCAGGCGGGCAAGTTGCTGACCGAGGGGGCGCGGATGCCGATGTCTACTTCGACCGTGGATATCTGGGGAGTTGATACCGAGGATAATCCGCTGGTTTTCGAAACCGGCGACGGGGATGGATTTGCACGACCGACGGGGCGGGGGATTTTTCCGGTGGACTGGCTGGCGCGCTCCAGTGCACTAATCCCGCTGTGGATGTGGCAAGAGGACGGGCAGCCGTCGCCGGCTGATCCGCGTCAGGTTTTGGCCGGTGTGCTGGATCGTTACAAGGCCGCGGGGTTGACGGCGGTAACCGCGATGGAGCTGGAGTTTTACCTGATCGACCCGTCCGAAGGGCGGCCGGTTTCGCCGGTTTCGCCAGTGACCGGGCGGCGTCTGGAGGGGGATTCGGTGCTTTCTATCGACGAACTGGACCAGTTCGAGGCGTTCTTCGCCGATGTTTATGACGCCTGTGCGGCGCATGATGTGCATGTGGACGCGGCTATCTCGGAAAACGGCGCGGGGCAGTTCGAGGTCAACTTGATGCACGGGGACGATCCACTCAAAGGCGCCGACGACGCGGTATTTTTCAAAAGGTTTGTCAAAGGGATAGCGCGAAAACACGGGTTTTCGGCCTCGTTCATGGCCAAGCCCTATCTGGATCGGGCAGGCAACGGGTTGCATGTGCATTTCAGTATTCTGGACGCTGGCGGCATCAATATTTTCGACGATGGCGGAGATGCAGGCACGCCGGCGTTGCGCCATGCGGTTAACGGGTTGATGGAGGCGATGCCGGAGTGCGGTTTGGTTTTTGCGCCGCATCTGAATTCCTATCGCCGCCTTGCACCCGGAAGCCATGCGCCGACCGGCATTTGCTGGGGGTATGAAAACCGCACCGCCGCAATACGGATACCGGGCGGGCCGCCCAAAGCACGACGGATCGAGCATCGGGTGGCGGGGGTGGATGCCAACCCCTATCTGGTGCTGGCGGCGGTTCTGGGAGCGGCGCTGGACGGCATGGAGGCGGGCAGGGAGCCGGTTGATCCGATCATTGGCGATGCCTATGCACTGGAACTGGAGCAATTGTCGGGCGACTGGCAACACGCCACGGACCGGTTTGCTGCGGGAACAACCACACGCCGGATTTTCCCTGATCTGATGCGCGAGCTGTTTGTTCTGGCCAAACGACAGGAACAACGGGGCTTTGCCGCGCGGATGACCGACTTTGAAATCGCGACCTACCTCGAGGTGGTGTAGAATCTGAAAAAACAACTTGATTTGAGCCTTTGATCTGGGGCCAACTCGATTTGTACGCCCGCGAAAGGGCGCGAACAGGGAAACAAGGAGTATATCCATGAAAAAAACCATGCTGATGGCCGCGGTGGCCAGTGTGTCGGTTACCGCCGCATATGCGGGCGAAGAGCCGGTACTCAATGTCTATAACTGGTCCGACTATATTGCCGAGGACACGATCCAGAAGTTCGAGGAAGCGACCGGCATCAAGGTCAACTATGACGTTTATGACAGTAACGAGGTGCTGGAAGCCAAGATGCTGACCGGCAACTCGGGCTATGACGTGGTTGTGCCGACGTCGGACTTCCTGCAACGCCAGATCGCGGCGGGGGCATATCAGAAGCTGGACAAGTCCAAGCTGCCGAATCTGGCAAACATGGATGCGGAGCTGATGCAGGGGGCCGAGGTTTATGATCCGGGCAACGAGTATTCCGTCATCTATATGTGGGGCACGACCGGTATCGGTTATAACGTGCAGGCCATTGCCGATCGTCTGGGCGAGGATTACGAGGTCAACAGCTGGGAGCTGGTGTTCGATCCGGAGATCGTTGCCAAGCTGGCCGATTGTGGTGTGACCATGCTGGATGCGCCGAGCGAGATGATTCCGGCGGCGATGAACTATCTGGGTCTTGACCCGCGTTCCACCGATGCGGCCGATCTGGAAGCCGGTGCGGCCCTGTTGGAAAAGGTTCGCCCGAGCATTCGCTACTTCCATTCCTCGCAGTATATCAATGACCTCGCGAACGGCGATATCTGTGTGTCTGTCGGCTGGTCCGGCGATGTGTTCCAGGCTATGGCCCGCGCCGAAGAGGCCGAGAACGGTGTCGAGGTCGGCTATGTCATTCCCAAGGAAGGCGCCTTGCAGTGGTTTGACATGATGGCGATTCCGGTGGATGCGCCGCATCCGGACAATGCCCTGAAATTCATCAACTTTATCATGGATGCGCAGATTACCGCGGATATCACCAACTACGTCTGGTATGCGAACGGCAACGCGGCCTCCATGCCGCTGGTGGACGAGGAAATCACCTCCGATCCGGGTATCTTCCCGACCGAGGAGGCCAAGGCCCGTCTGTGGGGCTCGAAAGTCTATGACGCGCGCACCGATCGCCTGATCACGCGCCTGTGGACCCGCATCAAAACCGGTCAGTAGGACCCTTCGGCAGGGCGTTTACAGCGCCCTGCCAATACCGAAGAATTTGGAGGTCAGATGGCCGCGCCATCCCTTGCTGCAGAGGCAAAGCCCTGGAAGAATCCGGGGGAGACGCCTTTCATCCGTATACAGAATATCACCAAGAAATTCGGTGACTTTACCGCCGTAGACAATGTTTCGCTCGATATCTACAAGGGCGAACTGTTTTGCCTTCTGGGCGGGTCGGGCTGCGGAAAATCCACGCTTTTGCGGATGCTTGCGGGTTTCGAGACACCGACAGAAGGCACGATCGAGATCGACGGGCAGGCCATGTCAGGGATCAGTTCGCACCATCGCCCGACCAATATGATGTTCCAGTCATACGCGCTGTTTCCGCATATGACGGTGGAGAAAAACGTTATTTACGGCTTGCTGCGCGAAGGCGTGCCCAAAGGCGAGGCGCGCGACCGCGTGGCGGAGATGCTGCGCCTTGTGAAGCTGGAGGATTTTGCCAAACGCAAGCCGCACCAGCTCTCGGGGGGGCAGCAGCAGCGGGTGGCGCTGGCGCGTTCACTGGTGAAACAGCCTAAACTGTTGTTGCTCGACGAGCCGCTCGGGGCGCTGGACAAGAAGCTGCGCGAGGAAACCCAGTTCGAGTTGATCCGCATTCAGGAAACCCTCGGCGTGACCTTTATTGTTGTGACCCACGATCAGGAGGAGGCGATGACGCTGTCCACCCGTATCGGGGTGATGGACGCGGGGCAGATCGTGCAGGTCGGCGAGCCTCCGGAAATCTACGAGGCGCCCAATTCGCGCTACGTCGCCGATTTCATCGGTTCGGTGAACCTGTTCGCGGGGGAAGTGGACGCGAGCGGTGCCGATATGCTGCGCGTGGTTTCCGCCGAGGCGGATGGGGCCATCCTCGCCAGCCCGAAAGAGGGGCTGAAGGCGCGGCAAGGCGTCTGGATTGCCATCCGGCCGGAGCAGATCAACCTGTCGCGTGAAAAACCGGAGGGGGCCGACAATATCCTTGAAGGTGTGGTGGAGGAGGTGGCCTATCTCGGCAACCTCTCGATCTATCGGGTGTTGCTGGACACGGGCAAGGTGGTGCGGGTGACGCGCTCGAACCTCGTACACGAGGAAACGCCGATCAAATGGGACGAGCGGGTGTTTCTGTGCTGGAAAGCCTCCGCCGGTGTGGTGCTGACGAAATGAGCGAGGCGATCCGGAAAAGCGGTGGCTGGCAGGCAACAGCGCGCATCCTGCGCAAGCTGGGCTTCAGCGAGCGCGGGCTGGTGATTGCTGTCCCGACCCTCTGGCTGCTGGTGTTTTTTCTGATCCCGTTTCTGGTGGTTCTGAAG
>WFTU01000398.1 GCA_015485375.1 Paracoccaceae bacterium
CGCCATCGCCATGGCCGAGGAAATGCTGGAGGACGGGCAGCTTGAGGATGCGGCGCAGACTTTCGCGGCCATTCTGGAAGAGGACGAAACAAGCCTTCCCGCGCTGTCCGGCGCGATCCGCACGCATCTGGCAATGGGCGATATCGAACACGCCAAAGGCTTCCTGAGCATGATTCCCGAGGGCAAGAAGGACGATCCGGCGCTGGCCGCTGCGTTGGCGCAGCTGGAACTGGCCAAGGCGGCCGAGGATGTGGGCGAAACGGCCGATCTGCGCAAGGCAGTGGAGGCGGACCCCGACAACCATCAGGCGCGCCTCGATCTGGCGACGGCGCTGGCGGCGAATGGCGATGCCGACGGGGCCATCGAGCAATTGCTGGAATCTTTCAAGCGTGATCGCGAATGGAACGACGGGGCCGCCAAGGCGCAGCTTCTGACGTTGTTCGATTCGCTGGGGCCGAAGAACGAGGCGGCGCAGGCGGGACGGCGCAAGCTTGCCTCGATGATCATGGTTTAAGCGGGTGGCGCGCAAGGTTTCAGCCAGCGAGTTGCCGGATACCCTGCCGGTATTTCCCCTGTCCGGGGCCTTGCTGCTGCCGCATGCGCATCTGCCATTGAGGATATTCGAGCCGCGCTACATCGCGATGCTGGAGGATGTCCTGAAAACCCCCGAGCGGCTGATCGGAATGATCCAGCCGCTCGCCACGCCCAAGGGCAAGCCGGACAGCGAGCTGCACCAGATCGGCTGTGCCGGTCGGGTCGTGTCGTTCAACGAATCCGAGGACGGCAGTTATCGCATCATGCTGCTGGGCGTCAGCCGGTTCCGCCTGCTGGGACAGATCGATGGGTTCAGCCCCTATTTGCGCGGCGATGTGGACTGGGGGAGCTTTGCCGCGGACCTTGGCAAGACCGAGCCGGACGACAGTTTCGATCGCGAGGCGTTTCTGGCCATGCTGGAGCGCTATCTGTCGATCAACAGCCTGTCGTCGGACATGGACACCCTGCGCGATGCGGACGAGGAGTTGCTGGTGAACTCGCTGGCTATCCTCAATCCGTTCGAGGCCGAGGAAAAACAGGCGCTGCTGGAAGCGCCGACACTGGCCAACCGGCGCGAGACGCTGATGATGCTGATGGAATTCGCGCTGAAGGACAAAGCCGAGAAAGGGCCGCTGCAATGAACGCCCCGTCGCAAACCCCCGATCCGAAGATGCTGGAATCGCTGGTTTGTCCGGTGACCCGCAACACGCTGGTCTATGACCGCGCGGCGCAGGAGTTGATCTCCAAAGCCGCCGGACTGGCCTTTCCGATCCGCAACGGCATTCCGGTGATGCTGCTGGACGAGGCGCGACGGCTGGAGGATTAACGCTCCGTTTCGGCCTTCAGCGCGTCCATCAGGCGGGTAAGGGTGCGGATGGAAACCTCGTTGGTCAGGTGACCGTTTTCGTCAAAGGCCTCGCCGGCATTGGCAATCATCACTTCGGGGCCCTGCAGAATACGCGGGTTGAAGGGGGTCATGGCGTGGCGCAGGGAATATTGCGCCCGCTCGCCACCGGCGCGACCGTCGGCGGCGGACATGATCGCTACCGGCTTTTTCGCCCAGGGCTGCGGGCGGATGCGCGACAGCCAGTCGAGCGCGTTCTTCAGCACACCGGAAAGGTTCTTGTTGTATTCGGGGGTGGAGATGATCACCGCGTCTGCATCCTTGATCTGCGCATGCAGGCGCTGGACGGCCCCGGGCACGCCTTCGGCATCCTCCACATCGCCGTTGTAGAGCGGAAAGTCGATGTCCGCGAGGATGAATTCGTCGGGCGCGAACAGGCGCGCGGCCTCTTTCACAAGTGCGGTATTGCGTGAATCCTTGCGCAGGGCGCCGGATATGCCGAGTAGTGTGGTCATGGTGTTCCCCTTGTTTTGTGCGCCACCTTACGGCGGCAGGCAAAATCCGCAAGAGTGCAAATTGCCTCGATATCTTGTGGATAACCGGCTCTAAACCGCCATATAGGGGGGTTATCGGTTGACTCGGGCCCCACCAGCCGGAATCCTGTCCTATCGAC
>WFTU01000399.1 GCA_015485375.1 Paracoccaceae bacterium
ATCGCAAGGTTGTGGACGGCACGGTGACCGACGAGGTTATCTATATGTCCGCCACCGAGGAAATGCGCCACACGGTTGCGCAGGCGAATGCGGAGCTGGACGAGAAGGGCCATTTCGTCAACGACATGGTCTCGACCCGTAAATCCGGCGACTACATGCTCAACCCGATCGAGAATGTGGACCTGATCGACGTGTCGCCGAAACAGTTGGTTTCGGTGGCGGCCTCGCTGATCCCGTTCCTTGAAAACGACGACGCCAACCGCGCCCTGATGGGTTCGAACATGATGCGTCAGGCGGTGCCGCTGGTGAAAGCCGAAGCGCCGTTCGTCGGCACGGGGATCGAGGAAGTCGTGGCCCGCGACTCCGGTGCCGCGATCACCGCCTTCCGTGGCGGTATTGTGGACCAGGTGGACGCGATGCGTATCGTTGTGCGCGCTACCGAGGATCTGGAGCCGGGCGATCCGGGTGTGGATATCTATCGTCTGCGCAAGTTCCAGCGTTCGAACCAGAACACCTGCATCAACCAGCGTCCGCTGGTGAAAGTGGGCGACCGTGTGCGCAAGGGCGAGGTTGTGGCCGACGGTCCGTCGACCGACCTCGGTGAACTGGCGCTCGGTAAAAATGTGCTGGTCGCGTTCATGCCGTGGAACGGCTACAACTACGAGGACTCGATCCTGATTTCCGAGCGTATCGTGAAAGACGACGTGTTCACCTCGATCCACATCGAGGAGTTCGAGGTTGCCGCGCGTGATACGAAACTCGGGCCCGAGGAAATCACCCGCGATATTCCGAACGTCGGCGAGGAAGCCCTGCGCAACCTTGACGAGGCCGGTATCGTCTATATCGGCGCCGAAGTCGGCCCGGGCGATATTCTGGTCGGCAAGATCACCCCGAAAGGCGAAAGCCCGATGACGCCGGAGGAGAAACTCCTGCGCGCCATCTTCGGCGAGAAAGCCTCGGACGTGCGCGATACCTCGCTGCGTCTGAAACCGGGCGATTTCGGCACGGTGGTCGAGGTGCGTGTGTTCAACCGCCACGGTGTGGAAAAGGACGAACGTGCGCTTCAGATCGAGCGCGAGGAAGTCGAGGCGCTCAGCCGTGACCGTGATGACGAGATGGCGATCTATGATCGCAACATCTATTCGCGTCTGAAAACGCTGATCCTTGGCAAGAAGGCTGTCAAAGGCCCGAAAGGCGTCAAGGCCGGCTCCAAGATCACCGAGGAACTGCTCGAGGGTCTGAGCCGTGGCCAGTGGTGGCAGCTGGCGCTGGAAGACGACAAGGAAGCGGCCGAGGTCGAAGCCCTGAACAAGCAGTATGAAGCGCAGAAGAAGGCGCTGAACGACCGCTTCGAGGACAAGGTGGAGAAAATCCGCCGCGGCGACGACATGATGCCGGGCGTGATGAAAATGGTCAAAGTGTTCATCGCTGTTAAGCGCAAGCTGCAGCCGGGGGACAAGATGGCCGGTCGTCACGGCAACAAGGGTGTTATCTCCCGCGTGGTTCCCGAAGAGGACATGCCGTTCCTCGAGGATGGCACGCCGGTCGATTTCTGCCTCAACCCGCTGGGTGTGCCGTCGCGTATGAACGTCGGGCAGATTCTGGAAACGCATATGGGCTGGGCCGCGCGCGGTCTGGGTAAATCCATCGACGAGGCGTTGAAGGAATACCGGCGTTCCGGCGATATGACCCCCGTGCAGGACGCCATGAAAGTGGCCTACGGCGAGGAAGTCTATAACGATGCCATCGTGAAGATGTCGCAGGACGAACTGGTCGAGGCGGCAGGCAATGTCACCCGCGGCGTTCCGATCGCGACGCCGGTATTCGACGGTGCGAAAGAGGCGGATGTGAATGACGCCCTGACCCGCGCCGGTCTGGATACTTCCGGTCAGGTTGACCTTTATGACGGACGCACCGGCGAGAAATTCGCCCGCCCCGTCACGGTCGGCATGAAATATGTCCTGAAACTGCACCACCTTGTGGACGAGAAAATCCACGCGCGTTCGACCGGGCCTTACAGCCTTGTCACCCAGCAGCCGCTGGGCGGTAAAGCGCAGTTCGGTGGACAGCGTTTCGGGGAGATGGAAGTCTGGGCCCTCGAAGCCTACGGCGCTGCCTATACCTTGCAGGAAATGCTTACCGTCAAGTCGGACGATGTGGCTGGCCGCACCAAGGTGTATGAGTCGATCGTCAAGGGCGAGGACAACTTCGAGGCCGGCGTACCGGAATCGTTCAACGTATTGGTCAAGGAAATCCGCTCTCTCGGTATGAATATCGAGCTGCTGGATTCGGAGACGGAGTAAGGGCGTTCCCGCGCCCTTACCTGAAACAACGAGATTGAGGATCATAAAATGAACCAGGAAATCACGAACCCGTTTAATCCGGTCCAGCCGCTGAAGACGTTCGACGAAATCAAAATCTCTCTGGCGTCGCCGGAGCGGATCCTGTCGTGGTCGTTTGGCGAGATCAAAAAGCCGGAAACCATCAACTACCGCACGTTCAAACCGGAGCGTGACGGGCTGTTCTGTGCCCGTATCTTTGGCCCGATCAAGGACTACGAATGCTTGTGCGGCAAATACAAACGCATGAAGTATCGCGGTGTGACCTGCGAGAAATGCGGTGTCGAGGTGACCTTGCAGAAGGTGCGCCGCGAACGCATGGGCCATATCGATCTGGCCGCGCCCGTCGCCCACATCTGGTTTCTGAAATCGCTGCCCAGTCGCATCGGCCTGATGCTGGACATGACGCTGCGCGATCTGGAACGCATCCTGTACTTCGAGCAGTATGTGGTGATCGAGCCGGGTCTGACCGACCTCAACGCCGGTCAGCTGATGACGGAAGAAGAGTATCTGGACGCGCAGGACCAGTATGGCGACGACGCTTTCACCGCCGGTATCGGTGCCGAAGCGATCCGTGAAATGCTGGCCGCGATCGATCTGGATGCCGAAGCCGAGCAGTTGCGCGCCGATCTGGCCGAAGCCACCGGCGAGCTGAAGCCGAAGAAGATCATCAAACGTCTGAAACTGGTCGAGAACTTCCGCAAGTCGGGCAACCGTCCGGAATGGATGATCCTGACCGTGATCCCCGTGATCCCGCCCGAGCTGCGCCCGCTGGTGCCGCTGGATGGTGGCCGGTTCGCGACCTCGGACCTCAACGA
>WFTU01000400.1 GCA_015485375.1 Paracoccaceae bacterium
GCGCATTTCCAGCGGGTGTTCAGCCAGTGGGTCGGGGTCAGCCCGAAACGCTATCAGCAATATCTGACACTGGACCACGCAAAGGATCTGCTGCGCGAGCGGTTCTCGGTGCTGGAAGCCGCGACCGAAACCGGCCTCTCCGGCCCTTCGCGCCTGCATGATCTGTTCGTGAAGTGGGAGGCCATGTCCCCCGGCGAATATGCCCGTGGCGGCGCGGGGCTGACCGTCAACTACGGCTGGTTTGAATCCCCCTTCGGCGAGGTTCTGGCCATGGGCACCGAACGGGGCATTTGCGGTCTGGCCTTCGCCGGGGAGTTCGGCCGCGACGTGGCGATGCAGGACATGACCACCCGCTGGCCAAAGGCGACGTTCCGCGAGAACCCGCAGGCCATCGCGCCGTGGGTGGGCGCCGCCTTCGGGCAACAGGAAACCCCGCTGCACCTGATCGGCGCGCCGTTCCAGATCAAGGTCTGGGAGGCGCTGCTGGCCATCCCCAGCGGCCATGTCACCACCTATTCCGAGATCGCGCAGCACATCGGCAACCCCAAAGCAGTCCGTGCTGTCGGCACGGCGGTGGGCAAAAATCCGGTTAGCTGGCTGATCCCCTGCCACCGCGCCCTGCGCAAATCCGGCGGGCTGGGCGGCTATCACTGGGGCTTGCCGGTGAAGCGGGCGATGCTGGCCTACGAAGCCGCGCGGCTGGAGGCGGACTAAGCGATTCTTTGCTTAAGCGGTTTTAATGCCCCGCTTTCGCGCCTATTGTTGTTGCAATGGCGGGCCGGCGGGTGACAATGGCCCCCGAAACTATTGCAAACAACATGAGGATTTTCCAATGGCGGCTTTTGTTAGAATGGGCGTAGTGGTCCTATCCGGTTCTCTGGTTCTGGCAGCCTGTACCAATCCGGATGGCACAACCAACAACACCAATACCGGTGTGGGCATCGGTGCGGTGCTCGGCGGGCTGATCGGAAACTCTGTCTCCAACGACGCTACCGGCACTATCGTCGGCGCGGCCATCGGCGGCGCGATCGGCGGGGCCATCGGTGCCGACCTCGACAAACAGGAACGCGAACTGCGCGCGGCGCTCGGCAACGATGTCGGCATCGTCAATACCGGCAGCCAGCTGATCGTTTCCCTGCCCGAAGCCATCACCTTCGCCACCGACAGCGCCGTAGTGAAAGCCAGCGTTCTCGATGATCTGGCGAAACTGGCCACGAGCATGAACCAGTATCCCAACACCCGTATCGAAGTTGTCGGCCACACCGACAACACCGGCACCGTCGCCTATAACCAGGCATTGTCCGAGCAACGCGCCCGTGCAGTGCGCGGCATTCTGGCCTCGGACGGGGTGGACGGCACGCGCATTATCGCCCGCGGTGTCGGGGAAACACAGCCGATTGCCTCCAATGGCACGGCCGCCGGACGACAGGCTAACCGCCGCGTGGAAATCTACATTATTCCCAACACCTGACGGGAGTTTTCCACGACGTAAAAAAGGGCTGGCTCGCTGGCCCTTTTTTGCCGAATCCTTGCATGAATCACGCAAATTGGTCATATTGATTAACCAATTCACGACGGGAGTCGCTATGCCTTTTCAGAAAATCGAACCCGAGCGCGTGGCCAATTCCATTACCCGCCAGATCGAAAGCCTGATCCTGAAGGGGGTGCTGCGCCCCGGCGAACGCCTGCCCTCGGAACGCGAACTCGCGGCGACCTTCGGTGTATCCCGCCCGTCACTGCGCGAGGCGCTGAGCGAGCTGGAAGCCCGTGACCTGATCGAAACCCGCGCCGGTGCCGGCGTGTTCGTGGCGCAGGTCCTCGGCTCGGCCTTTTCGCCGGCGCTGGTGGAGCTGTTCTCGACACACGAGGAAGCGTTTTTCGATTACCTGTCCTTCCGGCGCGACCTCGAGGGTCTGGCGGCGGAACGGGCTGCATTGCATGCGGGCGATACCGACCTGCAGGTTATACAGGACATTTTCGACCGCATGGAAGCCGTGCATCCGAAGCGGAAGTCCAAGGAAGAAGCCAAGCTCGACGCGGAATTCCACATGGCGATTGTCGAGGCGGCGCATAACGTGGTGATGATGCACATGATGCGCTCGATGTTCGAGATGTTGCAGGCGGGCGTATTCTATAACCGGCAACTGCTGTTCGGCAAACGCTCGATCCGCTGCGAGCTGCTGGAGCAGCACCGCGCCATCCTCGCCGCCATTCTGGCCCGCGACCCGGTCGCCGCACGCAAGGCGGTGGAGGATCACCTGTCGTTCATCGAGGAAGCCATGCAGCAGCAGATCCGCGACGCCGGTTACGAGGAAACCGCGAAGCTGCGAATTGCGCGACAGAAAGTTCTAAAGTCATGAAAACATTACTGGTATTCGGATACGGCTACACCGCCCGCGTCATCGGCCACGACCTGCTGCAGGCAGGCTGGCGGGTGATCGGCACCACCCGTTCCGCCGACAAGGCTGCAGAAATGCGGGCCGACGGGATCGAGGCGGTGATCTGGCCCGGCGACGACATTCAACCGGCTCTCGATGCCGCCACGCATCTGTTGATCTCCACCGCCCCGAACGAGGGCGGCGATCCGGTTCTGGCGGAACTCGGAGACGAAATCGCCCGTCGTGCGGGGCAGTTTGCCTGGGTCGGCTACCTGTCCACCACCGCCGTTTACGGCAACCGTGACGGCGACTGGGTGGACGAGGCCGCCGAACTGCGCCCTGCCACAAGACGCGGCGAATTGCGTGTGGCGGCCGAGCGGGCGTGGCTCGATCTGTTCGAGGCCACCGCCCTGCCGGTGCATGTGTTCCGCCTTGCCGGAATTTACGGCCCCGGTCGCGGTCCCTTCGCCAAGGTGCGTGCCGGCACCGCGCGGCGGATCATGAAAAAGGGGCAGGTGTTCAGCCGCACCCATGTGGAGGACATCTCGCAAGTGGTGCGCGCCTCGATCGACGCGCCCGACCCCGGCGCGGTCTATAACGTCTGCGACAACGACCCCGCCCCGCCGCAGGAAGTGATTGCCGAGGCCGCGCGGATGCTCGGCCTGCCCCTGCCCGAAGCGGTGGATTTCGAAACCGCCGAGATGACCGCCATGGCCCGCAGTTTCTATGCCGAGTCCAAGCGCGTCTCCAACAGGCGAATCATCGAGGAACTGGGGATCACCCTGAAATACCCCGACTATCGCAGCGGATTGCGCGCCCTGCTGGCCACAGAGTCCCGTTAAATCACGACGCAGCATCACAAATCCTTGAATCTTCTCGCATTGGACGGGCGGGCGGTGTAAAAACATCCCGATTCCCCGTCTGCCTGAACGGGGTGGCTGTTTGCAATTTTTGGTAACCTGTTGATGACAAAACCTATGCTCCGCTATGTTCCCCTCGGCTTTGCCCTGTTTGCTGCCGGTGTCGCCCATGCCCAGACCGCCAGTTACGGCCTGAACGGCGCGACCGGCCTGATCGATATGCCGACCGCCGAGGTTCTGCCGGATGGCGAGACCGCCTGGTCCTTTACCAAAACCGGCACGCAGTTCAGCAGCACGCTGACCTTCGAATTGCTGCCGAAGCTGGAAACCGCCGTGCATTTCACCACCATCGACCAGTGGGTCGGCGGGGTGCCGCTGTATGATTCCAGCCTTGACCTGAAATACCAGATTTTCGAGGAAAACGGTGCCTTCCCGTCGCTGGCGATCGGGTTCCGCGACTTCCTGTCGAACGGCGCGTTCAGCAGCGAATACATCGTTGCCAGCAAGAACGTCGGCGCAGGTGTGACCCTGACCGGCGGCCTCGGCTGGGGACGGCTGGGCAGTTTCAATCCGGTGGCCGCGCCCTTTGGCCCGCGTGCGCCGATGACCAGCACCGGCATCGACTTCGACCAGTTTTTCAAGGGCGATGCGGCCCTGTTCGGCGGCATCGAGTGGGATACCCCCGTGCGCGGCCTGTCGGTGAAGGCCGAGTATTCCTCGGACGCCTATACCGGCGAGCAGGCCTATAGCGGCTTTGCCCCGCAGTCCCCGTTCAACTTCGGCATCGACTATGCGCCGGTGAGCGGTGTCTCGATCGGGGCCTATTACAACTACGGCACCGATCTCGGCATTCGCCTGACCCTGTCGGGCAACCCGAACCGGCCGATTGTCTCGCCGGACCTCGGCATGGGGCCGGTTCCGGTCAATCCGCGCCCTGCCGGTTACAGCACCGACGGGTCGTGGACCAGCAGCCAGCTGGCACGGGATTCGGTGATCGCCGCGCTGGTTCCCGTGTTCGAGGCCGAAGGCATCGTGATCGAGGAAGCAACGCTTACCCCCGATTCGATCAACCTCTATGTCCAGAACACCAAGATGCCGCTGACCACCAAGATGGTCGGCCGTATCGTGCGCACGCTTTCTGTCGCCATGCCGCCCTCCATCGAATATTTCCGCGTCACGCCGGTTTCCGGTGGTCTGGCCACCATGACCGTCGAGGTCCGCCGCAGCGATCTGGAAGCGCAGGTCGAGCGCCCGAACGCCGGACCCGAGAGCTGGCAGACAACCCGTTTCACCGACGCGCCCGACTCATTGGGTGACGGAGCGTGGAAACGGGATGCCTACCCCGATTTCAGCTGGTCGCTCAGCCCGCAGTTCCCGATCAGCTTCGCCACCGGCGGGGCTGCCGCGAGCCTTGATCTGGTGCTGAACGCTTCGGCCAATTACCAGATTTCCCGCGGCTTCTCGCTGACCGGATCGCTGTCGCAGATACTTTACAGCTCCAGCGGCACGACCTCGGGTCTGACACTGGATCGCCTGACCGCGGATTATGTGTTCAAGCTGGCGCCCTCCACCTATGGCCGCATGTCGGCCGGTTTCCTCGACGCGGGCTATGCCGGTGTGAATACCGAGGTGCTGTGGAAACCCGCCAGCCAGAACTGGGGTCTGGGTCTGGAGCTCAGCGCCGTGCAGCGCCGCACCGCCGGCGATATGTTCGGCTTTGACGCCTATCAGGCCGTTACCGGCTTCGGCTCGGTCTACTGGGACACCGGTTTCTACGGGCTGGAAGCGCAGGTTGATGTCGGGCGCTATCTGGCGGGCGATGTCGGGACCACGCTGTCGCTGTCGCGCCGCTTCGATAACGGCTGGGAGGTCTCCGGCTATATGAGCCTGACCGACATGCCGTTCAGCACCTATGGCCCGGGGAACTTCTCCAAGGGGATTTCCGTAACCATTCCGCTGCGCTGGACCATGCCGTTCGAGACCCGCTCTACCACCGGTATCTCGCTAAGCAACACCAACGGAGCCGGCGGCGCGCGCCTCGGCATCGGTAACCGGCTCTATCCTGCGCTGCGGGATTATGACCAGCTGGACTTCAATGAAACCTGGGGAGCCTATTGGCAATGAGACCAGTCTGGATAGCCCTCGGGGCGGTTACACTTCTCGGGGCTTGTTCCTCCTCCGGCACCAGTCCGGTGTTCACAGCGATCAAAAGTGTCGTGCTGCCCTCGAAAGAGGACACCGCGCCGACCGGCCCGCGCCTCGAGGTCACGCGCGAGCGGATCGTGCAAAACGGGCTGGCCATGGTGCGTGCGCGCATCGAGGGCGAGGAGATTTCCAACATCCTCTCCGCCACCTCGCTGAACGGGAATTATGTGACCTATGTGTCCGGTTTCCGCCAGTCGATCACCATGCTCGGCACGCTGGTTACGGCAACGCGTGGACTGGGGGGCGACCTGCTGTCCGTGCGCAACGCGCCGGATGATCCGGTGGCCACACCAACGAAGCCGGCGGACTGGCCGACACGAATCACGCGGGATTACCGTTTTCCGGGCGTGGGCCCGGCGGGAACGGTTGTGAGCGTCAGTTGCGATCTGGTGCCCTCGGCCCCGACAAGCATCACCATTGTCGAGATCACCTATAACGTGACCCCGTTTACCGAGACCTGCGCCGGCGATGGCGTATCCTTCACCAACACCTATCTTGCCGACAAGACCGGACAGATCTGGCAGACCCGCCAGTGGGTCGGGGATAAAGTCGGTTATCTGAATCTGGAAGTGCTGGAACCGTTCACGGTCGACTGATCGTGCGGTTCCCGTTTGACCGGACCATTCATCACATCAATAACCCGGACATGAAAAAGGCGATGCCGAAGCATCGCCTTTCCAAATTTCGATAAGACCTTGGGGCCTTATTACGGACGGCTGGCAGCCAGTGCGATCAGAGCGATAGCGATCAGCGGGATCAGCCACATGCCGGAACCGCCCATGGATGCCGGCTCTTCAACCATAACCGGAGCAGCCGGAGCAACATAGGCAACAGCGCCAGCGAAAGCGTTGGAAGCAACTGCGACAGCGGCAGCGGTAAGTGCGATGAGTTTCATTTGGTATCCTCCAATATAAAGCCTGCAAATACGCCACCACGGCACGCAGACAGAAAACTACAAGTCCTTTTAACCGAGCGGATTCTGCATTGCAAGAACTCTTGAATCCGCCGGAAAGTCTTTGCCAACTGCGCTAAATTAGCAACACCTGTGTGCCGATCTCGGTCAGGTCATACAGGTCGGCGATATTCTCGTTGTAAAGACCGATACAACCATTCGAGGACTGCCGCCCGATTTTGCGCGTGTCGTTGGTCCCGTGAATACGGTAATAGGTCCAGCTCAGGTAGAGCGCGTGCGTGCCGAGCGGATTTTCCGGGCCGGGCGCGATATAGGGCGGATACTCCGGGTTACGGATCAGCATCTGCGGTGTCGGGCGCCAGTCGGGGCCGATACGTTTGCGCACGATGCTGGTGCGGCCCAGACGTGTGAGTTCCGGTGTCAGCGGCACGCTGGTCGGGTAGATCCGGTGGACCGATTCGTCTTCGGACCAGTAGTTCAGGGTCCGGCGCGTGGTATCGACCAGAATGGCCCCCTTGCGCAGGTTGCTGAAATAGTCGCGCCAGTCCTGCGAAACGTAGCTGTTTACGCGGATATCAACGGCATCCTGTGTATCGGACTGCGCCCGAAGGATATTCGGCGCGGCCACACCGAAGGCAGTCGCGCTTGCGGCAAACTGACGACGGGACAGCTTGTATTTGTCGAACTTCTTCATTGAATCAGTCTCCCAACATGAAATTTCACCGCACACTATGATATTGTGGCATCTGGTGGCAATTCACATAAAGTTCAATATCCCTTTGGGCGAAAACCTGCCATTTGAATCCGCGTAGTCTACAGTGTAGACAGAATCAAAATTCTTGCTGGAGAAAAATTCATGTTCCGTTTCCTCGCCCTTATGATTGTCACGGCCTTTACGATATCCGCCTGCGCCGTGACCACCACGTCATCCGGGATATACGAGGGCAACGCGGAATCCGGTGCGATTGCCGCTTTCGACAGCGGGGCCATCCGGTTGCGCCAGCTGGATACGGTGAATGCGCTGCGGCTGGAAAACGGCCTGCCGGAGCTGCAGCTTTCCGCCGAACTCAATGCCTCGGCCGATACGCATGCCCGTGATATGGCCGCGCAGCAGCGGGCCTGGGATTTCGGTTCCGACGGGTCCTCGCCGCAGTCGCGGGCCGAGCGCGCCGGCTTTACCGGCATTGTCACCGGCGAGAATGTGGCCGAGACCTTCAAGGGCGAATTCTTCGTGTTGCAGGCGTGGCTGGAAAACCCGCTGTCGCGCGCCGCGATCCTCGACCCCGATGCCACGCACCTCGGCTTTGGCTGGTATCAGGAGCCGAACGGCAAGCTCTGGTGGGTGCAGGTGATGGCGAAAGCCGAAGCGCCGATGGTTACGGCGTTATCAGAATAGGGGTGCCGTCGGGCACCATTGCCCAGATTTCCTCGATCTCCTTGTCGCTGACCGAGATACACCCCGCCGTCCAGTCCCGTTTGAACCGGTCGAGGAAACGGGTCGGGCCGCCGTGGATGAAAATATCCCCGCCCGGGCTGACCCCCTGCTCTTGCGCAAAGGCCACATCTTCGGCGTTGGGATAGGAAATCCCGAGGCTCAGGTGATAGGCGCTTTGCGGATTGCGGCGGTCGATCGTATAGGCCCCTTCGGGCGTGCGCCCGTCGCCTTCGCGCCACTTGTGGCCGACCGGCGCGAAGCCCAGATCGACCTTGTAGATACGCAGCGGCTCGCGGTCTTTATACAGCACCAGCTTGCGGCTGGATTTGAACAGCACCACCAGATCGGCCTGCACATCGGCAACCGCCCGCACAGGCGGCGAATTGGCCGTAGCCTGCCCCGCAGCGCCAATGGCCAGCGCGAAGCCGGAGTATTTCAGGAAATGCCGTCGTTTCATAATATCCGCTCTGCCTCGGGTCGGGCTTTGCACCCTTTGACCCAGAGTAGCGCGGACGAAGGCAAACCGCCAGCGGGACCGGAGGTTTTCCGCCTAGATCCCCGCGTCGGCCTCGATCTGCTTGCGGGATTTGCGGGCGCGTTCGGTTTCGGATTTGAGCTGCCCGCAGGCGGCCATGATATCCTCGCCGCGCGGGCGCCGGATCGGGCTGGCATATCCGGCGGCGTTGACGATATCGCCGAACGCCTCGATCCGGTTCCAGTCCGAACGCTCGTAGGGCGAGCCGGGCCACGGGTTGAACGGGATCAGGTTGATCTTGGCCGGAATGCCGGAGATCAGCTTCACCAGCCGCCGCGCATCCTCGTCACTGTCATTCACGCCCTTGAGCATGACGTATTCAAAAGTGATGCGCTCGGAATTCGACAGGCGGGGATAGGCGCGCAGGCTGTCCAGCAGCGCCTCGATATTCCATTTCTTGTTGATCGGCACCAGCTTGTCGCGCACCGCGTCGGTGGTGGCGTGGAAGCTGATGGCCAGCAGGCAACCGATTTCCTCGCCGGCGCGCGCGATCTCCGGCACAACGCCGGATGTGGACAGGGTGATGCGGCGGCGCGACAGGGAAATTCCCTCGTTGTCCATGACGATTTTCATGGCATCGCGGACATTCTCGAAATTGTAGAGCGGCTCTCCCATGCCCATCAGCACGACGTTGGAGAGCATGCGTTTCTCGTTGATCACATTGCCCCACTCGCCAAGGTCGTCGCGCACGATCAGGATTTGCGAGACGATCTCCCCCGCTGTCAGGTTACGCACCAGCTTTTGCGTCCCCGTGTGGCAGAAGGTGCAATTCAGCGTACAACCGACCTGCGAGGAAACGCAGAGCGTGCCGCGATTGCTTTCGGGGATATAGACGGCCTCCACCTCGTGCCCGCCGGCGATGCGGAGCAGGTATTTGCGGGTGCCATCCTCGCTGACCTGTTTTGTGACGATCTCGGGGCGTTCCAGCGTGAAATTCTCTGCCAGCGTCTCGCGGAAGCCTTTGGCGAGGTTGGTCATTTCGGAAAAATCCGTGACCCCTTTCTGGTAAACCCACTGCCAGATCTGCCCGACACGCATTTTCGCCTGTTTCTCCGGCGTGCCGATCTCGATCAGGGCCTCGCGCATCCCTTCGCGGGTCAGGCCGACGAGCTGCGGCAGACCGGCGGTCTGCTCGCGCGGGACGGTGATATGGTCGGGCGTGACGGTCATCGGGTTTCCTTCAAAACGCAGGACGCCCCCCGTTTTGGCGAGGGGCGTTGAAATCTTCTACCACAGCTTTGCCTGCAGGGCCAGAGCGCCCTATTTGCACAGCTCCTCGGCCTTCTCGATTGCGGCCGTGAAACCGCGCAGCGAGAAAGTGTCGATGGTGGTGGTGCCGCGCTTGGAAACACCCGTCACGATGGCATCCGCGCCTTTTTTCATGGCGAGGATCAGCGCCGCGTCGTCCTGCGGGTTGGTCCAGGCATATTGCGGGTCAACGCCGGAATCGGGGAACATGGCGAAGCTCTTGTCACCGATTTCCACTTTCACGGCCCCGTCGGGTTTCAGCGGGTAGCCGGAGTCGAAGCTCGGCTCGCCCTTGACGCCCTGTCCGGGGATAATGGAGATGTAGAAGCGGATATCGTCGCGGTTCACCTGCACAACCTTGCCGCCGCGGCGCGCTTCGGTCTTGGTCGGCTTGGACACGATGAAGCAAACCTTCGGGTTCTGGTCAACGTAAACGCTCCAGTCGGTGTTTGCCTCCACCATGGACAGTTCCTGTGCCTGCACGGCCCCGCCCAGCACGGATGCGCCCAGCGCCGTCGCCATCAGGGTGTTTCGCAAAGCATTCCAGCTCATATCTGTTCTCCTGCTCATTTTTCCGCTGTCCGGCCCGCATTTAATATGCGTCTTACCTTCGGACAGGTTGTAATTCATTCGCCTGTGGTTCTAATCTATCCCTACCCTCGGGCGTATTGCTACCCCAAAACGTGGAATATCCGGTCGATCGGCAGGCTTATGCTTGTCAATTTGCCGCGAACCGACTGAAAAGGACTCCTTTTATGACGCAGGCACAGGATCTGGTGGAAATCTGGCGCGGCGATTTTCCGGAATGCCGGCACCGCGGCCATGCGGTGGTGAGCGATGCCTCCGGCAACATTCTGGCGGCATTGGGCGACCCCGATCAGGTGATCCTGCCACGGTCCTCCAGCAAAATGCTGCAGGCGCTGCCGCTGGTGGAAAGCGGCGCGGCGGCGGCAGCGGGGCTGACGACGGAACAGCTGGCGCTTGCCTGCGCCTCGCATCAGGGAGCGGCTATCCATACGGAGCGGGTGGCGCGCTGGTTGTCCGATCTGGGTCTGTCCGATGATGATCTGCGCTGCGGGCCGCAACCGCCGAATGACGCCCCGGCCCGCCATGCCCTGCGCGATCACGGCGAATCGCCCTGCCAGATGCACAACAACTGTTCCGGCAAGCACACGGGGTTTCTGACGCTGAACCGGCACCTCGGCGGCCATGCGGAGTATATCGAGCCGGACCATCCGGTGCAGAAGGCGGTAAAAAATGTGTTCGAGGAAATGACAGGGATGGAGACTTTCGGCTATGGCATCGACGGCTGTTCGGCGCCGAATTTTGCCACCACGGTTGCCGGACTGGCGCGGGCAATGGCGCGGATGGCGGACCCTTCCGGCCTCGGCGCCGTGCGCGAGGTTGCCGCGCGCACGCTGGTTTCGGCCATGCGCGAGCATCCGTTGCTGGTCGCCGGTGAAGGGCGGGCCTGTTCGGAACTGATGGCGGCGATGGACGGCAAGGTGGCGGTGAAAACCGGTGCCGAGGGCGTATTCATCGCGATTCTGCCGGAGCAGGGGCTGGGCGTGGCGCTGAAGATCGAGGACGGGGCGACGCGGGCCTCGGAATCCGCGATGGCGGCGATTCTTGTGCGCCTCGGTGTTCTGTCGCCGGACCATCCGCTGGCGATCAAACGCCTGCGCCCCGCAATCCTGAACCGGCGCGGGATCGACACCGGCTCGATCCGTCCGGCAGAGGCGTTTTTTGCGGGTGGCGCGCCGTTAACCTGACACGGCGCGGATCAGCTTGCGCTCCAGCACCGACAGCACGGCCTTCAGGTCGCGGCCGCGTTTGAGGATGCGGCCGTCCATACCGACCACTGCATACTGTCCTTGCCGTTTGGCCAGTTTCGGGCGTTTCTCGATACGATAGAGCGGATGCTCGGCCGTGTGCCGGAAAACCGAGAACACGGCCACGTCGCGCAGGGCGGAAATGCCGTAGTCGCGCCACTCTCCGGCGGCCACCATACGGCCATAGAGCGCCAGAATCACCGCAAGTTCCGTGCGGTGATAGCTGACAACCTCGGGCACAACCGGAGGGGGTGAATTGCGGGAAATCGACGAGATAGCCATGCCCCGATCATGCCCGCAACACCCCCGACATGGCAAGAGGCGGGTTTCACCACAATATTGTCACAATGTTTCTTGGTTTTGCCATGTTTCCGTCGAGTCTTTGCCTTTATTCGGGTCTATCTACAATATCGTAGCTGCATAGCTTCAACCGGCATCGTGCTTATCAGCCCCCACCCCGATACACGATGCCGGTTACTTATCCTTTCCTGCAATATCGTCTGGAAGCCTCGCGCGCTTGCGTCTAGCATTGGCAAAACCGCCAACGTCAGGATATTCCATCATGCGAGATTTCAGCCTTCCCGGCCGCTCCACCGTCATCACCAGCAACGGCATGTGTGCCACCTCCCACCCGCTTGCCGCCAAGATTGCGGTGCAACTGCTGGAACAGGGCGGCAATGCGGTGGATGCGGCGATTGCGGCGGCGATGGTGCTGAATGTGGCGGAGCCGCAAATGACCGGCCTTGGCGGCGACTGTTTCGTGCTGCTGAAGCCGGCGGATAGCGAGGAAATCATCGGGCTGAACGGTTCCGGTCGCGCGCCGGCGGCGCTGGAGGCGGCGAAGATTCGCGCCGATGGTCACAAGGTCATGCCGATCAACGGGGTCGAGTCGATCACCCTGCCCGGCGCGGTCGATGCCATGGTGCGGCTATCGGCGGATCACGGACGGCTGGCCGTCAAACAGATAGAGGTCGCGTGCCGGTCCTTGCAGCCGGTCTTTGGCAATCTCCCAGTCAAAGGCGGTGCGCGCCGCCACGGGGATCCCCTGTTCCGCATAATGGATCGCCGGTGCCAGACTGGTTTTCAGGCCCAGCCGC
>WFTU01000401.1 GCA_015485375.1 Paracoccaceae bacterium
ATCCTTCGGGTCGGCGATTTTCTGGAAATAGGTTTTCAGCGCAAAGGCCAGCGCGAACAACAGATGGTCGATGATATAGAGCGCCGCGCCCACGATCACGCCCCAGCCAAAGAAATAGATGCCGCCATAGGCCGCAAACACCAGCGCCAGCCCCGAGTATTCGAACATCAGCGCCCACCGCTCCCCGACCCGCCCGATGGCCTTGCCCATCAGCGGGGCAAAGATCATGTTGGCAATATAGTTGATCAGGAACAGCGCCGTGACCTCGTTCACCTTGAAGCCGAAATGCTCCACCATCATGAAAGCCGCGAACACCACGAAAATCTGCCGCCGCGCGCCCGCCATGAACTGCAGCGCATAATACAGCCAGTAGCGCCGCCGCAGGATCATGGTCTTGTGCTGCACATGCGGCGATTCAAACTGCGGATAAAGCAGCCAGCAGATCACCACGATCACCGCCGTCGCCCCGCCTCCGGCCATGTAAACCGCGTTGTACGACCAGTCGAAAGTCTTCCACCCGATCACCAGCAGCCCGTAAGCCGTCAACGAGGCCGCCGACCCCGCCGCCACGATCCAGCCCAGAACCTGCGGCGCTTTTTCCTTCGGAATCCACTGCAACTGCAACGACTGGTTAACCGTTTCGTAATAGTGGAACCCGATGGAACTGAGCATCGTTGTGACCAGCAGACCCTCGAACGTCGGGAATTTCGCGGTGATCATCACCGCTATTGCCAGCACCATCAACGCCACCAGCCCCAGCACCTGCTCGCGCATGAACATCAGCAGGGCGATAACGCCGATTGCCAGAAAACCGGGGATCTCGCGGATCGACTGCAACCAGCCGATGTCGATGCCGTCAAAACCCACCTGCTCGATAACAAAGTTGTTGAGCAGCGCATTCCATGTGGAGAACGCCAGCGGCATAGCCGCCGCCATCACCACCAGCAGGGCCGTGGGCCGACGCCAGAAAGGCAGCGCGCGCGCCGCTTCTAGGGACATGGGAGCAGAATTTCGCATCCCTCCCCAATAGCCCTTTCCGGATTTCCCCGCCAGCAGGTTTTCCGGTTTGACGCAACGTGACCTAAATCAAGGAAACCCGTTCCGGTTCATCATATTCAAATACAAAAATATATTGATTCGGAGAGAGTCATGGATTTCATAGCCCTTCTGGAGTTCTTTGGTGAAGACATGGCCAAAGCCGTCGCCGGCCTGCTGGTGGGTATTGTTTTCGGCGTGGCCGCCCAGCGCTCGCGCTTTTGCCTGCGCGCGGCAACGGTGGAATTCGCCCGCGGCCACATCGGCCCGAAAACCGCCGTCTGGCTGCTGACCTTCGCCACGGCCATGGCCTGGACGCAAGGGGCGGTGTATTTCGACCTGATCTCGCTGGACCAGGCCCGCATTCTGGCGGTCCCGGGTTCCTACTCCGGTGCTATCCTCGGCGGCCTGATCTTCGGCGTCGGCATGGTTCTGGCCCGCGGCTGTTCCGGCCGCCTGCTGGTGCTGGCCGCGACAGGTAACCTGCGCGCTGTAATCTCCGGACTGGTATTTGCGGTATTCGCCCAGATGAGCCTGCGCGGCTGGCTCTCGCCACTGCGCAACTGGCTGGCCGGTCTATGGACCACGCCGGATGGTGCCAATATCCAGTTGCTCGACTACCTCGGATTGCCAGACGGCACCGGCATCCTGCTAGGCCTCGCCTTTGCTGCCTACGCAATCTACGTCGCTTACAAAAACCGCGTCGGCTGGATGGTGCTGTTCATGGCCTCCGGCGTCGGATTTTCGGTGGCGCTCGGCTGGTATGCGACCTTCTCCCTCGCGCAGGTCAGCTTCGAGCCGACCTCGATCGAGAGCATCACCTTCACCGGCCCCTCGGCCAACACGCTGATGTATTTCCTCGACAACAACCGCATCCTGAATTTCGCCATCGGCCTCGTCCCCGGCGTGTTCATAGGCGCTTTCTTCGCCGCCTATTTCACCAAGGAACTGAAGCTGCAGGGCTTCGAGGGCGGCGCCTCCATGCGCCGTTACCTGAGCGGCGCGGCCATGATGGGCTTCGGCGGCATGCTGGCCGGCGGCTGCGCCATCGGCAACGGAGTCACCGGCACCTCGGCCTTTGCCATCACCGCATGGATCGCCCTCACGTTCTTCTGGGTAGGCGCCGGAATCGCCGACCGCCTGATCGACCACTCCGGCCGTCCGGTTCTGGCCTAGGCCGCGTCTGTTGCCGCCTCGCCATACCCCGACAGGTGGTTTTCCAGATTGGCCACCAGTTCATTGACGCCCTCGATAATATAGCGTGCCGTGTCATCGCTCATCAGATAGCTGAAGTTCAGCCGCACCCAGCCCGGTTTGACGTCGCTGTTGCCCGCCAGAACCTCGCAACGCAACGCATCCGAAGTGTCGTGATCGACGCCAAGCAACCGGTGCCCGTAGGGTCCTGCGCAGGCACAACCGCCGCGCGCCTGAATGCCGTAAATGTCGCTCAGCATCCGCGTAAAGACCTGCGCGTTGACCGCATTGCCCGCCGCATCCTTCACCAGAAACGAAAAGATCGGCAACCGGTGCGGATGCTCGACCCCCAGCAGGGTCAGCTGCGGATTATCCTGCCAGCCCTCGATCGCCATCCGGTTCAGCACCGCTTCGCGCGCCTCGATAGTTTCCTGCCCGATGGCGTCCTTGACCATGAAGGCCAGCGCGGCGCGGATATCGCCAACCACATTCGGCGTCCCCGCCTCCTCGCGATCCGACAGGCTGGCCAGATAATCGTGATCCCACGGCGAGACAAAAGACACCGTCCCGCCCCCCGGCCATGTCGGCGTGGTGCGCTGCACCGCGGCCTCGCGCACGATCAGCACGCCCGATGCCCCCGGACCACCCGGAAACTTGTGCGCGGAAACGACAACCGCATCCTTTTCCGCATCCGTGCCTGTCGCCATATCAATCGACAGATAGGGCGCCCCGCCGGCATAATCCCATATCGACAACGCCCCGTTCGCCTTCAACACCCGCGTCACCGGAGTCGTATCGGTAACAATTCCCGTCACATTCGACGCCGCCGAGAAACTGCCAATTTTCAGATCCGCATCCGCATGTGCCTGCAACGCTGCCTCCAGCGCCGCCAGATCGGGGCCGCCTTCGGGTGCCTCGGGAATTTCCACCACTTCGGCCTTGCTCTCGCGCCACGGCAACAGGTTCGAGTGGTGCTCGTAAGGTCCGATAAACACCACCGGCCGTTCCGCCTCGTTCACACCGAGCAGAGCCACCAGCCGGTTCAGCCCCGCCGTCGCACCGGATCCGGCAAAGACCACGGCACATTCATCGGCCCTGGTCAGCCGCGCAATCTCCGCCCGCGCTTCCTCGCGCAAACGGGTGGAATAGGCACCGGTAAAGGACGCATCCGTATGGGTGTTGGCATAAAACGGCAGCACATGCGCCGCGACGAAATCCTCCACCTGCCGCAAGGCGCGACCGGAGGCGACATAATCCGCATAGACCAGCGGCACATCCCCGTTCAGGCCGGGGATCATCACGCCTTCGCCAATGATGCCGTTCCGCAGGGTCTCGACGATGTTTTCCGAACGCAGGGTTTCGCGAAAAATATTCAGGGTCATGGTGCAATTCCTTCTGTTTAGGGTATATGACCCGAAAACTGCGCAATAATCATTATCAATTACATTGCTATTGCAACTAATATTGTGTCATATGATCGTATGAAAAACGATAAACCGGATCATATTGACCGCGCCATACTGGCCGCAATGCAAATCGACTCGACCCTGTCGCAACGGGAACTGGCGGAAAAAGTCGGCCTGTCGCAGAACGCCTGCTGGCGGCGGTTGCAGGCCCTGAACGCCTCGGGGATTATCGAGGGCGCAACCGTGCGCCTGAACCGGCAGAAGCTCGGGCTGGGGCTGGTGGTCTTCGTGATGATCCGCACCCGCCACCATTCGGCGGAATGGCTGAAAACCTTCCGCCGCCATGTCTCCACCCTGCCCGAAGTGGTGGATTTCTTCCGCATCGGTGGTGATTACGACTACCTGCTGAAAGTGGTGACCGAGGACATGGACAGCTACGACAAAGTCTACCAGCGCCTGATCGAGGAGGTGGAGCTGGACTCCGTCACCTCCTACTTCGCCATGGAGGCGATCGAGGAACAGCGTCCACTGCCGTTGTAGAATGCTGACGGCTTCGGTTTCGATACGCGTTTCCGGTTCCACAAAACCGGTTTAGTCGAACCGGAACCCGATGAAATTCGCGGTATCAACACCATGCTACCCTCCGGACCCCGGCGTTTACCTTCCATAAACCCAGTTCCACTAAACCGGTTTAGTAAAACTGGAAAGGAGCCAAAATGAAACCCAGCAAGCGCCATGAAACTCTCGCCGATCTGTTCGATGGATTGGGTCACAAACGCCGCCAGATGATCTGCACGGTCCTGCTGCAACACGCACCGCAAGGCCTTCCGTTCGAGCGGCTTCAAGCCGTAACCGGAATATCCGCATCCACCCTCAGCCACCACCTCGCGAAAATGGATCGCGGAGGCCTCCTGCGACGCAGGCAAAAAGGCCGGTTCACCTGGCTGTCCATTGATCTCGCCCGCATCCGGCGCCTCTCGTCCGAAATCGGCGCAAACAAAAAGGGCCGCGCCATCGGCGCAGCCCCTTCGTAATCTGAAACGAAAAACCCTTAGTTTTTCGCGTAGAACTCGACCACGAGGTTCGGTTCCATCATCACCGGATAGGGAACATCCGACAGGCTCGGCGTGCGGATGAATTCGCAGGTCAGCTTGTTGGTGTCGATGTTCAGGTATTCCGGCGTATCACGCTCGGCCGAAGCAACCGCTTCCATGACCAGCGCCATCTGGCGGGATTTCTCGCGAACGGCGATAACGTCGCCCTCTTTCACGCGGTAGGAAGCGATGTTCACTTTCTTGCCGTTAACCGTGACGTGGCCGTGGTTGACGAACTGGCGTGCGGCGAAAACAGTCGGCACGAACTTGGCGCGGTAAACAACAGCGTCCAGACGACGCTCCAGCAGACCGATCAGGTTTTCACCGGTATCGCCCTTGATACGCTCGGCGTCGGAATAGATGCGACGGAACTGTTTTTCCGTGATGTCGCCGTAGTAGCCTTTCAGCTTCTGCTTGGCGCGCAGCTGCGTGCCGAAGTCCGACAGCTTCTGCTTGCGACCCTGACCATGCTGGCCCGGACCGTATTCACGACGGTTAACCGGAGATTTGGGGCGACCCCAGATATTTTCGCCCATGCGGCGATCGATTTTATACTTGGCAGCTGTACGTTTAGTCACGAGCTGGATCCTTTCAGTTTTTGAAAGGTGCTTTCCTAACCCGGCCTCATTGCCGGATGACAGGCTTCCCCTTGCGGGGTCCACAAACACCAATTACCGGCCCCTCGCGGAACCGGATGGCGGCGTTATAGGGATTCCCCCACCGGAGTCAAGCAACCCCGACCACAGCCCAGATCATCATACCCAGACCCACATGCCCGATGGTCCAGACAATCGAGCGCGTCAGACCGATCGCGGTGATATAGGCGGGCACATAGGCAATGCGCGCCAGCAGGAAAATCGCGGCGCCCCATACCGCCAGACCATCCAGTTCGAACATCACCGCCAGCAGTGCCAGCGGCAGGAACACAAACAACGCCTCGCTCATATTCTGCAAGGCTCGCGCTGCCCGCGCGGCAGGGATCGTCAACTCCAGCGGCTCGTCGCGCGGCCCGCCGGCATAGTGCATCACCTCCGGCCCCTTCGCCCGCGACATGATCGCCGAGGGCAAAAACGTCTGCATCACATAAAGCGCCAGAACCGCAAGTATCAGATAGACCACAGCACCCCCCGAAGAAAAAGCGCGGAGCCGAAGCCCCGCGCGATCCGTATTATTTGTTGGCCTTCAGCCATGCCATCACCGTCTCCGGCGAGGATTCGCCGTAGGGGTCGTCACCGTGGTTGTCCTCGCGGCCCGGCTCCTCGAACCATGCCTCGATCACGCCGTCGTTGACGATGGCAGCATAGCGCCAGGAACGCATGCCGAAACCGATGTTGGATTTGTCGACCAGCATGCCGATCATGCGGGTGAATACACCGGCACCGTCAGGGATAACCTTGACGTTTTCCAGCTTCTGGTCCCAAGACCATTTGTTCATCACAAAGGTATCGTTGACCGACATCACATAGATCTCGTCGATCCCCAGTTCCTTGAACTCGGCCGCACCTTTTTCATAGCCCGGAAGCTGATAGGTCGAACACGTCGGCGTAAACGCCCCCGGCAGCGAAAACAGGATAACCCGTTTGCCTTTGAAATAGTCGTCCGTGGTCATGTCCTGCCAGCGGAACGGATTGTCACCGCCGATGGACTCGTCACGAACACGGGTGTGGAAGGTTACGTTGGGAACTCTGAGACCGGCTTTCATGGCAGCTATCCTTGTATAGGGGTTGAATTTGGAATTGATCTAAACTGCCCGTGCATTTTTTTCAACTGTCAAAGCGCCGCTGTTCACTCGAATATGGACGCCCCTGCCGCAATCGGGTAGGCAAAGCCATGCTGTCCTATCAACACGCCTATCACGCCGGCGGCCCTGCCGATCTGCACAAACATATCGCCCTTGCGGAGCTGTTGACCCTGCTCACCCGCAAGAAGCGCCCGATTACCTATATGGAAACCCACGCGGGCCGCGGCCTCTATGACCTGTCCGCCCCCGAAAGCTCCAAAACCGGCGAGGCAGCCGAGGGCATCGGGCAAATCACCCTGCCGGAATGCCCCTTCACCGCTGCGCTGCAATCCATCCGCGCAAAGCATGGCGAAACCGCCTACCCCGGCTCCCCCGCCATCGCACAAGCCCTGCTGCGCCCGGACGACAAAATCCACCTGATGGAGCTGCACCCCGCCGAATTCAGGGCGCTCAAACACAACATCAAAAACGCCGCCACCCACAACCGCGACGGCTACGAGGGCATCCTCGCCCTCGCCCCGCCGAAACCCCGCAAAGGTCTGGTGCTGGTCGATCCGTCCTACGAGGTCAAATCCGAATATCTGCAGGTCGCCGCCTTCACCCGCAAACTGATGGCCAAATGGCCCGAGGCCACGGTGCTGGTCTGGTATCCGGTCCTGAAAGCGGGCCGCCACACGGAAATGCTCGACGCCCTGAAACTCCCGTTCCTGAAAGACGAGGTTTCCTTCGATCTGAAAGACAACAAGGGCATGACCGGCAGCGGCCTTGCCCTTGTCAACGCTCCCTATGGTTCGGAAGCGGTATTCACCAGAACCCGCGAACTCGGCGCACCGGTTCTGCGCTGACTACTGGACTTTCTGCCAGGTCATCGAACGGCAGAAGATCGCCACGCAACCCTCGACCTTGAGCAAATTGCCCTCGATCCGCATCTTGGAATTGTAGGTCTTGTCACGGTCCGGCGCCCAGATCTTGCCGCCGCCCCATTTGCCGTTACCCTTGTCTTCCATGTCCCAGACAATCGGCTTGCCGATATTTTCGGACTCGGTATCCATGCTCGCGTCGGCATTATAAACGCGGATAATCGTGCCACATGTCTTGCTCGCATCATCGGCGCACGGTCCCATCTGCACATGCAGAAACTTGCCCGTGTCCCCCGGTGCTGTCTGGAAAACGCCGGTCAATACGGCCGCATTTGCCAGCCCCGGCAATAGCAGCGCTATCATCAAAAGCAGTTTTTTCATTGTTTATTCCTCCCTGGTTACGGCCTCCATGACACTAAATCGCGGCCTTCAGGTCAACAATTACCTAAAGGCAGGTTGCCAGCGCCCGCTTTGGCGCGGTATTGGAAACGCGAAAACAACCGGAGAAACCCATGATCCTCTACCCCGCTATCGACCTCAAGGACGGCAACTGCGTGCGCCTGTACAAAGGCGAGATGGATCAGGCCACCGTGTTCAGCGACGACCCCGCCGCGCAGGCGCTGGAGTTCCAGAAGGCCGGCTGCGACTGGCTGCACCTCGTCGACCTGAACGGCGCTTTCGCCGGAGAACCGGTCAACGCCGCACCGGTCGAGGCGATCCTGAAAACCTGCAATATCCCCGCACAGCTCGGCGGCGGTATCCGCGACATCACCACGATTGAACGCTGGCTCGACAAGGGCCTCGCCCGCGTCATCCTCGGCACCGTCGCCGTGCGCGACCCCGATCTGGTCAGGGAAGCCGCCCGCCTGTTCCCCGGCAAGGTCGCCGTCGGCATCGATGCGCGCAACGGCATGGTCGCGGTCGAAGGCTGGGCCGAGACAACCGACACCACCGCCCTCGACCTCGCCCGCAAATTCGAGGACGCCGGCGTCGCCGCCATCATCTACACCGATAT
>WFTU01000402.1 GCA_015485375.1 Paracoccaceae bacterium
TCGGCGCCTTTACCCTGATCCACTTCGGTTTGCGCAGGATCGGCGTGTCGGGTTTATGCGCCTTTTCGGGGTGGCGCTGCGCTTTGTCTTTCAGGTCACGCTCGGACATGGTGCCTCCGGATTTTGCTTCGCAACCGCTCTACTGCAATCCACGGCCCTTGTCTGCACCCATTTTGGCAGGACATGGCAGAATTGCGCTGGTATCATGCCAGCTTTAAAACCACTAAACCGGTTTAGTGGTTTTAAAAAGCCGATAAAATTCACGCCATTTCATGCCGTTACACAGAAAACCGAAAACGGATTTAGACTTTGTTAACCCCTATTGGCCGTCTAGCCGCCGCAAACGGCGGATCAGGCTGGAGGTATCCCAGCGGTTCCCGCCCATATTCTGCACATCCTTGTAGAACTGGTCGATCTGCGCCGTCACCGGCAGGCTGGCACCATTGTTGTTTGCCTCGCCCAGACAAATCCCCAGATCCTTGCGCATCCAGTCGACCGCAAAGCCGAAATCGAATTCGTCGTCGAGCATGGTGTAACCGCGGTTCTCCATCTGCCAGCTTCCGGCTGCCCCCTTGGAGATCACATCAACCACTGCCTTGCCGTCCAGACCGGCCTTCTGGGCAAAATGCAGCCCTTCGGACAGCCCCTGCACCAGCCCTGCGATACATATCTGGTTAACCATTTTGGTCAGCTGACCCGCGCCGCTCTCGCCCATCAGACGGGTGGAGCGCGCGAAGCTCTCGATCAGCGGCTCGGCCACGGCATAGGGCGCGGCATCGCCACCGCACATAACCGTCAGCACACCATTCTCGGCCCCTGCCTGCCCGCCCGAAACGGGTGCGTCGATAAAATCGAAACCGCCAGCCTGCGCCGCCGCATAAAGCTCCCGCGCCACTTCGGCCGAGGCCGTAGTGTGATCCACAAAAACCGTTCCCTTGCCCATGGCGGCAAAAGCCCCGTTCTCGCCAATGGTAATACTGCGCAGATCGTCGTCATTGCCGACGCAGGCAAAGGCCACCTCGACACCGGCAACCGCCTCGGCAGGGGTCGCAGCGAAAGACCCGCCATGTTCGGCCGCCCATTTCTCGGCCTTGGCCGTGGTGCGGTTGTAAACGGTGACATCGTGCCCTGCGGCTTTCACATGCCCCGCCATCGGGTATCCCATAACCCCCAAACCCAGAAATGCTACTTTAGCCATGATGTCCTCCAACATTTTTGTGACGTGCGACAACCCGCGTTGTTTCCCTGTTAGTGACCTGCTAACACGCGAAGGTCAAGCCAACCGATGGGGATATCAATGCTACGGGCTTTCAAATGGGTGTTTCGCGGACTGGTCGCGATGCTGGTTCTTGCCGTGATGGCCGCTGGCGGAATCTACTACATCGCCTCGCGCTCCCTGCCCGACTACGACGCCGATTTTACCGTACGTGGCATTGATTCCGAAATCGAGATTGTGCGCGATACCAACGCCATCCCGCACATCTTCGGGACAACAGATTCGGACGTTCTGTTCGGCCTCGGCTTCGTGCATGCGCAGGACCGCCTCTGGCAGATGACCCTGATGCGTCGCACGGCACAGGGCCGCCTGTCGGAGCTGTTCGGGCGCGACACCCTCGGCATCGACGAATTCATGCGCGCGCTCGATATTTACGGTCTGTCACAACAGGCCGTCTCCGCCCAGACACCCGAGACCATCACCCAGCTCGAAGCCTATGCCGCCGGCGTCAATGCCTACATCAGGATCGTCAACGAGCAGGCGCTGGGCCGTGGCGCGCCGGAATTCTTCCTGACCTCCAACCAGATCGCCCCGTGGCTGCCCGCCGATTCCATCGCGCTGATCAAACTCATGGCGCTGCAACTCTCGGATCAGGCCAGCCGCGAGGTGATGCGCGCCCGCCAGATCAACAGGCTGGATCGGGTCGTATGGGCTACGCGGGGTCTGGTCGAGCGCCGCGAATTTCGGGGCGGTCGGGAACAGGCTGGCGAAGTCGGGCAGGGGCACGGCCATTTGCGCTGTTCCGGCATCGGGCAGGATGTCGGCCAGACGTTCGGGTGGCAGTTGAAGCGACAGGCGGGCGCGCATCACCTCGCGGCTGGCCTGATCCGAGAGTTGCAGCGCCATGAGTTTGATCAGCGCGATGGAATCGGCGGGCAGCCA
>WFTU01000403.1 GCA_015485375.1 Paracoccaceae bacterium
CCATCGACTACGCTATCGAACACGGCCTGAAACGCGTCGAGGCCGGTGCACAGGGCGAACACAAACTGGCGCGCGGCTACCTGCCCGCCCCCGTCCATTCGCTGCACTGGATCGCCGACGAGGGCTTCCGCACCGCCGTTGACCGCTTCCTTCAGGACGAGCGCGAAGCCGTGGCCGAGGACATCGAAACCATGAAGGGCTACGGCCCGTTCAGGAAAGGACCATAATGCTGTCACCCCCGCTAACCCCCGAGGAACGCGCCGAATTCCTGCCCGAGCTGACCGCTGCGGGCTGGAGCCACGACACTGACCGCGACGCCGTTTCCAGAACCTACACCTTCAGCAATTTCGTCGAGGCCTTTGGCTGGATGACCCGCGCCGCGATTTGGGCCGAGAAGCTGAACCACCATCCCGAATGGGCAAATGTCTACAAAACCGTTGACGTGACCCTCACCAGCCACGATGTAGAGGGTCTGTCCATGCGTGACGTGAAAATGGCGCGCAAGATGGATGCTTTGGCGAAAGGGTAGGATATGTCTCGAATTGTCATCATTGGCGCCGGACAGGCCGGATCATCGCTTGCGGTCAAACTGCGCGCGCTCGGGTATGACGGCGAAATCACCCTGATCGGCGCGGAACCCGTCCCCCCCTACCAGCGCCCGCCACTGTCGAAAAAATACATGCTGGGCGATATGGACGTCGAACGCCTGTATTTGCGCCCCGAGGCATTTTACGGCGAACAGAACATTGCCCTGCGCACGAACGCCCGCGTGACAGCCATCGACCCGCAGGCCAGAACCGTAACGCTGGGCGACGAGGTTCTGCCCTTTGACCAGCTGGCCCTGACCACCGGCTCCGACCCGATCCGCCTGCCCGCCGCCATCGGCGGCGCGCTTGATGGCGTCTACACCGTCCGCACCCTTGCCGACGCCGACGCCATGGCGCCCGAGTTCACCGAGGGCCGCCGCGTGCTGATCGTCGGGGGCGGCTACATCGGGCTGGAGGCCGCCGCCGTTGCCGCCGCCAAAGGTCTGGAAGTCACCCTTGTCGAAATGGCCGACCGCATCCTGCAACGGGTCGCGGCGCCGGAGACCTCGGACTATTTCCGCGAATTGCACCGCAGCCGCGGCGTCGATATCCGCGAGGGTGTCGGGCTGGAGCGCCTGAACGGCGACAGCCGCGTGACCTCCGCCACCCTGTCGGACGGCTCCACGCTCGACATCGATTTCGCCATCATCGGCATCGGCATCCGCCCCGCCACCGCTCTGGCCGAGGGCGCCGGACTGGAGATCGACAACGGCATCAAGGTTGACGGGTTGGGGCGCACCTCCGACCCCTCGATCTTCGCGGCAGGCGACTGCACCAGCTTCCCCTACAAGGGCGGGCGCATCCGCCTCGAATCCGTGCCCAACGCCATCGAACAGGCCGAGGCCACCGCCGCCGCCATGCTCGGCGGGACCGATGAATATCAGGCGAAACCGTGGTTCTGGTCCGACCAGTACGACGTGAAACTGCAAATCGCGGGGCTGAACACCGGATACGACAAGGTCGTCGTGCGCGATTCCAACGGCCCCCGTTCGCACTGGTATTTCAAGGGCGACACCCTGCTGGCCGTAGACGCCATGAACGACCCGCGCGCCTATATGGTCGGCAAGCGGCTGATCGAATCCGGCAAATCCCCCGACCCGCAGGTCGTGGCCGACCCCGAAACCGACCTGAAATCCCTGCTGAAATGAGGATTATCGGCGGCAGGTTCAAAGGCACCGTGCTCGCGTCGCTCGGCAAGGGTGACAGCGCCGCGCATTTGCGTCCGACCACGGACCGTGTGCGCGAAAGCCTGTTCAATGTGCTGGAACACGGCAACTACCCGCCGGTGCGAAACGCCCGCGTCCTCGACCTGTTCGCCGGCACCGGCGCGCTCGGGTTCGAGGCCCTGAGCCGTGGCGCCTCCTCCGTGCAATTCGTCGATGACGGCGCCAAGGCCGCCGCCCTGATCCGGCGCAATATCGAGACCCTGCGGGTGGGCAAAGAGGCCAAACTCTATCGTCGCAACGCCACGAAACCCGGTGAAAACCGCGAGGCACCCTTCGACCTGATTTTCCTCGACCCGCCCTATGGCAAGGGTCTGGGCGAAAAGGCCCTCA
>WFTU01000404.1 GCA_015485375.1 Paracoccaceae bacterium
TGCAGAAGGTGCGCCGCGAACGCATGGGCCATATCGATCTGGCCGCGCCCGTCGCCCACATCTGGTTCCTGAAATCGCTGCCGTCCCGCATCGGCCTGATGCTGGACATGACGCTGCGCGATCTGGAACGCATCCTGTACTTCGAGCAGTATGTGGTGATCGAGCCGGGTCTGACCGACCTCAACGCCGGTCAGCTGATGACCGAAGAAGAGTATCTGGACGCGCAGGACCAGTATGGCGACGACGCTTTCACCGCCGGTATCGGCGCCGAAGCGATCCGTGAAATGCTGGCCGCGATCGATCTGGATGCCGAAGCCGAGCAGCTGCGTGCCGATCTGGCCGAAGCCACTGGCGAGCTGAAGCCGAAGAAGATCATCAAACGTCTGAAACTGGTCGAGAACTTCCGCAAATCCGGCAACCGCCCCGAGTGGATGATCCTGACCGTGATCCCCGTGATCCCACCCGAGCTGCGCCCGCTGGTGCCGCTCGATGGCGGCCGTTTCGCGACCTCGGACCTCAACGATCTGTATCGTCGGGTTATCAACCGTAACAACCGTCTGAAACGTCTGATCGAGCTGCGTGCGCCGGATATCATTATCCGTAACGAGAAACGCATGTTGCAGGAATCGGTCGATGCGCTGTTTGACAACGGCCGCCGTGGCCGCGTGATTACAGGGGCCAACAAACGCCCGCTGAAATCGCTGTCGGATATGCTCAAAGGTAAACAGGGCCGTTTCCGCCAGAACCTTCTGGGTAAACGCGTCGACTTCTCGGGCCGCTCGGTGATTGTGACCGGACCGGAATTGAAACTGCACCAGTGCGGTTTGCCCAAGAAAATGGCGCTGGAGCTGTTCAAGCCGTTTATCTATAGCCGGCTGGAGGCGAAGGGGCTGTCCTCGACCGTCAAGCAGGCCAAGAAACTGGTTGAAAAGGAACGTCCCGAGGTCTGGGATATTCTCGACGAGGTTATCCGCGAGCATCCGGTGATGCTGAACCGCGCGCCGACCCTGCACCGTCTGGGCATCCAGGCGTTCGAACCCACATTGATCGAGGGTAAAGCCATCCAGCTGCACCCGCTCGTCTGTTCGGCTTTCAACGCCGACTTCGACGGCGACCAGATGGCGGTCCACGTGCCGCTGAGCCTTGAGGCGCAGCTGGAAACCCGTGTGCTGATGATGTCGACGAACAACGTTCTGTCGCCCTCCAACGGTAAACCGATCATCGTGCCTTCGCAGGATATGATTCTGGGTCTTTACTACATCACGCTGGAACGCAAGGGCCAGAAGGGTGAGGGCATGGCGTTTTCCTCGCTGGAAGAGGTCGAGCATGCGCTCGATGCCGGAATCGTGCATCTGCACTCCAGCATCACGGCGCGGGTCGAGCAGATCGACGAGGAAGGCAATACCTACTTCGAACGTGTGGAAACCACACCGGGCCGGTTGCGTCTCGGCGCCCTGATGCCGAAGAACTACCGTGCGCCGTTCTCGCTGGTGAACCGTCTGCTGCGCAAGAAAGAGGTTGGCGAGGTCATCGACACCGTTTACCGCCACTGCGGACAGAAAGAGTCGGTTATCTTCTGTGACCAGATCATGACGCTGGGCTTCCGTGAAGCCTTCCGCGCCGGCATTTCCTTCGGCAAGGACGACATGGTTATCCCCGACAACAAATGGGATCTGGTGAACGCGACCCGCGATCAGGCCAAGGAATTCGAGCAACAGTATATGGATGGCCTGATTACACAGGGCGAGAAATACAACAAGGTTGTCGATGCCTGGTCGAAATGTTCCGACGTTGTGGCCGACGCCATGATGGGCGAGATTTCCAAAATGCGCGTCGATGATGCGGGTGCGGAAATGGAGCCGAACTCGGTCTATATGATGTCGCACTCCGGTGCGCGTGGTTCTCCGGCGCAGATGAAGCAGCTCGGCGGGATGCGTGGTCTGATGGCCAAGCCGTCCGGCGAGATCATCGAAACCCCGATTGTGTCGAACTTCAAAGAGGGTCTCACCGTTCTGGAATACTTCAACTCCACCCACGGGGCGCGCAAGGGCCTTGCGGATACGGCGTTGAAAACCGCGAACTCCGGTTACCTGACCCGTCGTCTGGTGGACGTTGCACAGGACTGTATCGTCAAGGAAGACGATTGCGGCACCGAGCGTTCGATCACCGCCAGCGCGGCGGTCAGCGACGGCGAGATCATCTCCTCCCTGTCCGAGCGTATTCTGGGCCGCACCGCGGCCGAGGATGTGCTGCATCCGGCAACCGGCGAGATCATCGTGCGCCGTGACGAGCTGATGGACGAACGGGCCTCCGAAGCGGTCGAGGAAGCGGGTGTGCAGTCGATGCTGATCCGCTCTCCGCTGACCTGCGAGGCCGAGGACGGTATCTGTGCCGCCTGCTACGGTCGCGATCTGGCACGTGGCACCAAGGTGAACCCGGGCGAGGCTGTCGGCATCATTGCCGCGCAGTCGATCGGGGAACCCGGCACGCAGCTGACCATGCGGACCTTCCACATCGGCGGGATCGCGCAGGGTGGCCAGCAGTCCTTTGTCGAAGCGAATGCCGAGGGCAAGATCGAGTTCCGCAATGCCAACGTCATCGTCAACGCCGACAAGGAACAGGTGGTGATGGGCCGTAACATGGAACTCGTCATCGTTGATGAAAACGGCGTGGAGCGGGCTTCGCACAAGCTGAGCTACGGCTCCAAGGTTCTGGTCAAGGAAGGCAAGAAGGTTGCGCGTGGCGACAAGCTGTTCGAATGGGATCCCTATGCCCTGCCGATCATTGCCGAGCAGGACGGTGTTGCGAAATTCGTCGACCTGACAGCCGGTGTGTCGGTGCGCGAGGAAACCGACGAGGCGACGGGCATGTCCCAGCGCATCGTTATGGACTGGCGCACGGCGCCGAAGGGCAACGACCTGAAGCCGGAAATCATCGTGATGGACCCGAAAACGGGCGAACCGGTGCGACTGGAAAACGGCAACCCCGAGGTCCACACCATGTCCGTTGACGCCATTCTGTCCGTCGAGGACGGGCAGGAGGTCAAGGCCGGTGACGTGCTGGCGCGTATCCCGCGCGAAGGCACCAAGACCAAGGACATCACCGGTGGTCTGCCGCGTGTGGCCGAGCTGTTCGAGGCCCGTCGTCCCAAAGATCACGCGATCATCGCGGAAGTCGACGGGATCGTGCGTTTCGGCAAGGACTACAAAAACAAGCGTCGCGTGACGATCGAGCCGACAGACGAAGGTCTGGAGCCGGTGGAATATATGGTGCCGAAGGGCAAGCATATTCCGGTTCAGGAAGGCGACTTCATCCAGAAGGGCGAATATCTGATGGACGGCAACCCCGCGCCGCACGATATTCTGCACGTGATGGGTGTCGAGGCTCTGGCCGATTACATGATCGACGAGGTTCAGGCCGTGTACCGTTTGCAGGGTGTGAAAATCAACGACAAGCACATCGAGGTGATCGTGCGCCAGATGCTCCAGAAATGGGAAATCGCATCCTCCGGCGGCACTACGCTTCTGAAGGGCGAGCATGTTGATTACGCCGAGTTCAAGGAAGCGAACGAGGAGGCCGTCGAGGCCGGTCGCGAACCTGCCACCGGCGCGCCGATCCTGCTCGGGATCACCAAGGCCAGCCTGCAGACACGCTCGTTCATCTCGGCGGCGTCCTTCCAGGAAACCACACGGGTTCTGACCGAGGCGTCTACGCAGGGTAAACGCGACAAGCTGATCGGTCTGAAAGAGAACGTGATCGTCGGGCGTCTGATTCCGGCCGGCACGGGCTCTGCCACGCATGACATCAAACGGGTGGCTGCCCGTCGCGACGCGAAAATCATCGCCGAGCGTCAGGCCGAAGCCGAGAAGATGGCGATCGAGGCACAGGTCGACGAAGGCGAGCAGCCCTCGGATGACGGCTTTGCCAACTTCGACTAGGTTGTCGTTAGTGAAATTGAAGGCCCTGCCGGAAACGGCGGGGCCTTTTTTTACGGGTAGAAGGCGCCGGCGAGCGCGCGGTGATGCCGGAAGCGGGAATCTTCGGCAGGGTCCGTTCCGGCCACCTCACATAGGCGCGTGACGTAGTGGGCGCAGCAGGCGTGGTGCATGGCGCTGATGTCCCGGCGGGCGGTCAGGCGGGCGTATTCTTCGGCGAAATCCGCCTCGCGCGCGAGGGCCGAGGTATCCTCGACGTCGTTGGTGTCATATGTGGCAAAGAATGTATCGTCATAGCGTTTGACCATCGCGGCGCCACTGAGGCGGGTCGCTTTCAACGCATAGCTCTCTCGTGATTTGACGGCGTAGTGGTTCACCCGGGCGGCCGTATGGGTAATCCGGCCAACATGTGTCGCACGGGCGTGCTGTACCGGAGCGGTGAGATGGATGGCCTTGATCAGCCTGCCCTCGCAATCGACCCAGCGTTCCTTGTTTTTCCAGCGGCCGCGAAAATCCCGCGGGGAGTGGGACGCAAAGGTGGCGAAACTTTCGGGGTCACGGAACAGGGATTTGAAGTGGCGGTTTGCCTCGTCTTGCGTTTCGGCGGCGCGGGTGAACCGGTGGCGCAGGAAACCGTCCTGCCAGCGGTCTTGCCCGTTGCTGCCGAAAACCTTCCAGTAGATCGCCGTGCCGAGATACCCGTGCAAGTTCAATCCGATCAGGTCTTGCACAGTGCCATTACCGACCGAGATCTGCAAAAACTCGTCCGTATCCAGTGCCATTACCCAGTCGGAGGCGAGAACGCGGGAATCCTGCCGCGCGGCGCGATAGGCGGATAGGAGGGGGGACTTTCCGGGCGCAGGCTGGTGGCGCTGGTGGCGGATGAAGCCCATTTCGGCCAGCGCATCCAGCATCCGGTCGGAGCCGTCGGTGCAATCGTGGCTCAGCACCAATATGTTGTCGAATCCGGTCATCCGGTGCCATGCGATCCATTCCAGCAGGAACGGCCCTTCGTTTCGGGCGGGGGAAATCAGGGTGACGGCGGGGTTCAGGGACATGGAAAAGGAGGCTACAGACCGGATCCCGATGTGTAAACCGTGCGCGGGGAATCGCGGTTGCCGGCGGATTCGCAAAGGGGTATCCGGGGGTGAAGTCCCGATTGCACCGGTGTGCCTGAAACCCTAGTAAATACAGGGGGAGGGGCCATTTTTGCCGCAATGCGGAAACTGGCGTCACACCTGTTGACATGTCCCGCGACTCCTTCTATGTATCGCCCGCTCGGGAAGGGCATCTGCCTGCCCCCGATACAAGCCACAATCTGGCGGTCACGATCCGGACTTTGTCCCGATCCTCTGGAATTTCGCCGCGCCGCAGCCCTCAGGGGGTGCGTGGGCGGCATTTTTGGCGTTTTGCACATTCGGTGCTTGGCGCGAGTTGAAACTGGTTGCACGGGGTTAGAACCGAATGCCAACGATACAACAGCTGATCCGCAAGCCGCGCAAACCGCGCGTGAAGCGACAGAAGTCCCAGCATCTGCAGGCGTGTCCGCAGAAGCGTGGTGTATGCACACGTGTTTACACGACCACACCGAAAAAACCGAACTCGGCTATGCGTAAGGTTGCCAAAGTGCGCCTGACGAACGGTTTCGAGGTCATTTCCTACATTCCCGGCGAAAAGCACAACCTGCAGGAGCACTCTGTTGTGCTCATCCGCGGCGGTCGTGTGAAAGACCTTCCGGGTGTCCGCTACCACATTCTGCGTGGTGTTCTGGATACCCAGGGTGTCAAGGATCGCCGTCAGCGCCGTTCGAAATATGGCGCCAAGCGTCCGAAGTAAGGAGAATTACCGATGTCGCGACGTCATGCCGCCGAAAAACGCCAGGTTCTGCCGGACGCCAAATATGGTGACCGCATCCTGACGAAATTCATGAACAACCTGATGCTGGACGGAAAAAAATCCGCTGCCGAGCGTATCGTTTACGGTGCGCTTACCCGCGTCGAGGAAAAGCTGAAGCGGGAGCCGGTAGAGGCTTTCCACGAAGCGCTGGAAAACATCAAGCCGTCGGTCGAGGTTCGTTCCCGCCGCGTTGGTGGTGCCACCTACCAGATTCCGGTAGAGGTTCGCCCCGAGCGCCGTGAAGCCCTCGCCATCCGCTGGCTGATCTCCGCTTCGCGTTCGCGCAACGAGAACACCATGGAAGAACGTCTTGCCGGCGAATTGCTGGATGCCGTTAATTCCCGCGGTTCTGCTGTCAAGAAACGTGAAGACACCCACAAAATGGCCGATGCGAACAAAGCATTCAGCCATTATCGCTGGTAACTTATAGGATCGGACGAGAACAATGGCTCGCGAATATCCCCTCGAACGCTACCGTAACTTCGGTATCATGGCGCACATCGATGCAGGTAAAACCACCTGTACGGAGCGTATCCTGTACTACACAGGCAAATCCCACAACATCGGCGAGGTGCATGATGGCGCCGCAACGATGGACTGGATGGAGCAGGAGCAGGAGCGTGGCATCACGATCACCTCGGCTGCTACCACCACATTCTGGGAACGTACCGAAGACGGTAAAACGGCACAGACGCCCAAGCACCGCCTGAACATCATCGACACCCCGGGCCACGTTGACTTCACCATCGAAGTTGAACGGTCGCTGGCGGTTCTCGACGGTGCGGTTGCGCTGCTCGACGCCAACGCCGGTGTCGAGCCGCAGACCGAAACGGTTTGGCGTCAGGCCGACCGCTACAAGGTTCCGCGCATTGTTTTCGTCAACAAGATGGACAAGATCGGCGCAGACTTTTTCAACTGTGTCGAAATGATCCGCACACGCGTTGCCGGCAACCCGCTTCCGATCCAGCTGCCGATTGGCGCCGAAACGGAGCTCGAAGGTTCCATCGACCTGATCACCATGGAAGAATGGGTGTATCTGGGCGAAGATCTTGGTGCCACATGGGAGCGCCGTCCGATCCGCGACAGCCTGAAAGACAAGGCCGAGGAAATGCGCGCCGAGATGATCGAAATGGCTGTCGAAATGGGCGACGATGTCATGGAAGCCTATCTCGAAGGCAACGAGCCCGATGTGGACACGCTGCGCAAGCTGATCCGCAAAGGTACGCTGGAAATGGCGTTCGTTCCGATCCTCGCCGGTTCCGCCTTCAAGAACAAAGGTGTTCAGCAGCTGCTCAACGCCGTGATCGACTTCCTGCCGACTCCGCTGGATGTTCCCGATTACATGGGCTTCAAGCCGGGCGACGAGACAGAGACACGCGACATTCCGCGTCGTGCGGATGATGACATGCCGTTCTCGGCCCTGTCGTTCAAAATCATGAACGACCCGTTCGTTGGCTCCCTGACCTTTACCCGCATCTACTCGGGTACTTTGGGCAAGGGCGACAGCATCCTGAACTCGACCAAAGGCAAAAAAGAGCGCGTTGGCCGTATGATGATGATGCACTCGAACGACCGCGAGGAAATCACGGAAGCATTTGCAGGCGACATCATCGCGCTGGCAGGTCTGAAAGACACCACAACCGGTGATACGCTGTGTGCGATCAACGATCCGGTGGTTCTGGAAACCATGACCTTCCCCGATCCGGTGATCGAGATCGCTGTGGAGCCGAAGACCAAAGCCGACCAGGAAAAAATGTCCGCCGGTCTGGCCCGTCTGGCTGCCGAGGATCCGTCCTTCCGTGTCGAAACCGATTTCGAATCCGGCCAGACGATCATGAAAGGGATGGGCGAGCTTCACCTCGACATTCTGGTTGATCGCCTGAAGCGCGAATTCAAGGTCGAAGCCAACATCGGTGCGCCGCAGGTTGCTTACCGCGAGACTATCTCGCACGAAGCCGAAGTCGACTACACCCACAAGAAACAGTCGGGTGGTTCGGGTCAGTTCGCGCGTCTGAAAATGATCCTGATGCCGACCGAGCCGGGCGAGGGGTACTCCTTCGAATCCCGTATCGTTGGTGGTGCTATTCCCAAGGAATACATCCCGGGCGTTGAAAAAGGCATTCTGTCCGTGATGGACAGCGGCCCGCTGGCCGGCTTCCCGGTCATCGACTTCAAGGTTGCGCTGGTTGACGGTGCTTTCCACGATGTTGACTCCAGTGTTCTGGCCTTTGAAATCGCCGCCCGTGCAGCGATGCGCGAAGGCATGAAGAAAGCCGGCGCGAAACTGCTGGAACCGATCATGAAAGTCGAAGTGCTGACACCGGAAGAATACACCGGCGGCATCATCGGCGATCTGACCTCCCGTCGCGGGATGGTGCAGGGGCAGGATACACGCGGCAACGCGATTGTCATCGACGCCTTTGTTCCGCTGGCGAATATGTTCGGGTACATCAATACCCTGCGTTCCATGTCCTCTGGCCGTGCGAACTTTACGATGCAGTTCGATCACTACG
>WFTU01000405.1 GCA_015485375.1 Paracoccaceae bacterium
AAGAAGAACTGCTTCAGGTCGTTGCCGCCAATCGAGATAAAGTCCGCCATCTGGAAGAACTGGTCCGGCGCAAAGGCAAGGCTGGGCGTTTCCAGCATCGCGCCGATCTCGATATCATGCGGTACGCCATGGCGCTTGTTTTTCTCGCGCTTGATTTCCTCAAGCAGCATATCGCGCGCGTCGCGGAATTCGTCGAACTGCGCGATCATCGGGAACATGATGCGGATCGGGCGGCCCTTTGCGCCGCGCAACAGCGACTGGAACTGCATCCGCATCACACCGGGCCGGTCCAGCCCCAGACGGATCGCCCGCCAGCCCATGGCCGGATTGGGTTCGTCCTGCCGTTTCATATAGGGCAGCACCTTGTCCGAGCCGATGTCGAGCGTGCGGAAGGTCACCGGCTTGCCCTTGGCGGCATCCAGCACCCGCGAATACAGGTCCGCCTGTTCCGTGCGTTTCGGCACCGAGGAGCGCAGCAGGAATTGCAGTTCCGTCCGGTACAGGCCGACCCCTTCGGCCCCCGAGCTTTCGAGCGATGGCAAGTCCGCCATCAGCCCCGCGTTCATTTCCAGCCGGATATGTTGCCCGTCGGTGGAAACGGCAGGCAGCTTGCGCAGGGCGGCGTATTCTTCCTGCGCTTCCTCGCGCATGGCGACCTTTTCGTGGAAGGCGGTCTTGACGGTATCCTCGGGGCGCAGATGGGCAACGCCGGCATCTCCGTCCACCAGAATCTCGTCGCCATTCAGCGCCTCGCGCGTGATGCGTGCGGCCTGAATCACCAGCGGAATCGCCAGCGCACGGGCGACAATGGCGGCGTGCGAGCCGACGGAGCCTTCCTCCAGCACCACGCCTTTCAGCTTGTGTCCGTAGTCCAGCAGCTCTGCCGGACCGATGTTTCGGGCCACCAGAATGGCGTCCTCGGGCATGTCGGCACCGTTGCCGTCGCGCCCCGTCAGGATGCGCAGCAGTCGGTTGGACAGGTCGTCAAGGTCGTGCAGGCGTTCGCGCAAGTACGCATCCGTGACCCGCTCCATGCGCGTGCGGGTGTTGGATTGCTCCTTTTCCACGGCGACCTCGGCGGCCAGACCGCTGTTGATGGAATCCTCCATCCGCTCGCGCCAGCCGCGGTCATGGGAGAACATGCGATAGGCTTCCAGCACCTCGCGGTGTTCGCCGCTCGCCGCCATCTGCTCGTCCTTGAGCATGTTGTCGATCTCGGCCTGCAGGGTTTTGAATGCTTCGGCAAGCCGGCCCTTTTCCACTTCGGGATCATCGGCCACGGGGTTGGTAATCACGATATGCGGCTCGTGCAGGACCACATGCCCCTCGGCCACGCCTTCCTGCCCGACGATCCCCTTGGCAAAGAACGGCCGCTGGTGCGGCATGGCCATGGCCTTCTGTCCCTCGGCCGTAAACGCGCCCAGCTCGGCCATTTCCGCGATGACCATTGCCACCACTTCAAGGCCGTAAACCTCGTCCTCGGTATAGACGCGCGGCTCGCGGTTCTGCACCACGAGAACCCCGAGCACCTCTCCCAGACGCTGGATCGGCACGCCGAGGAAGGAGGCGTAAATCTCCTCGCCCGTTTCGGGCATATAGCGGAACCCTTTGGCCGAGGGCGCGTCTTTCGACTGCACCGGACGGGCCAGATCGGCAATGCGCCCGACCAGCCCTTGCCCAACACGCAGGCGGGTTTCATGGACGGATTCCGGGTTCAGACCTTCGGTGGCGCACAGTTCCAGCGTTTTTTCGTCACGGCGCAGATAGATGGAGCAGACATCGGCCTCCATCGAACGGGCGATGGTGCGGGTGATCTTGTCCAGCCGCTCCTGCCCCTCGCCCTGCTCGGCGAGGATCTCGCGCAGGCGTTTGAGCAGGGTGCGGGAATCCACACCCTTGTGTTTGCTCTGTTCCGGTTTTTTATCGGGCATCGGCTGCCCCCATGTTATGACGCTTTGTCCAGCTCGAAAGCATCATGCAGGGATTGCACCGCAAGTTCCATATATTTCCGGTCCACCAGCACGGAAACCTTGATTTCCGAGGTGGTGATAACCTTGATATTGATCCCGTCGTCCGACAATGCCTTGAACATTTTCTGGGCAATACCGGCGTGCGAGCGCATGCCGATGCCGACGATGGAGACCTTGGCTACCTCGGTATCGGATTCCAGTGCGTGGTAGTTGATCTCTCCCTGCGCCTTGGCTTCCTCGACCGCCTTGCGGGCCAGCGGCACCTGTTCGACAGGGCAGGAGAAGGTCATATCCGTGCGCCCTTCCTCGGAAATGTTCTGGATGATCATATCGACGTTCACCCCCGCCTCGGCCAGCGGGCCGAAAATGGCGGCGGCAATGCCCGGACGGTCGGCGACCGAGATCAGGGTCATTTTGGCCTCGTCGCGCACATAGGCGACTCCGGCAACGGCGTTCTGTTCCATGATTTCCTCCTCGTCACAGACAAGCGTGCCCGGCTCGTCCGAAAAACTGCTCAGCACCTGCAGGCGCACCTTGTATCGCATGGCCAGCTCGACCGAGCGGGTTTGCAGAACCTTGGCCCCCAGCGAGGCCAGTTCCAGCATTTCCTCGTAGGCGATCTTGTGCAGCTTGCGCGCTTTTTGCGTGATGCGCGGGTCCGTGGTGTAGATCCCGTCCACATCGGTATAGATATCGCAGCGCTCCGCATCGAGCGCGGCGGCGAAAGCCACGGCTGTGGTGTCGGAGCCGCCACGGCCGAGCGTAGTGATCCGCCCTTCCTCGCTGAGGCCCTGAAAGCCGGCGACAACAGCCACCTGCATGCCCTCGTCGAATTTCGCATCGAGGTTCTCGCTCGGGATATCCAGAATCCGCGCGGCCCCGTGCGCCGAGGTGGTTTTCACCGGCACCTGCCAGCCCAGCCAGCTGCGCGCCTGAACGCCCATTTCCTGCAAGACGATGGCCAGCAAGCCGGATGTCACCTGCTCGCCGGAGGCCACAACCGCATCATATTCGCGGGCATCGTAAAACCCCGGCGCATTCGCATCCGGTCCCGCGGCCGCTTCGCCGACCCAGCCGACCAGCTCGTTGGTCTTGCCGGACATGGCGGAGACGACAACAACGACCTGATAGCCGGTATCCACCTCGTGCTGCACTTTGTGCGCGACGTTGTGGATGCGCTCCAGATCGGCAACGGAGGTGCCTCCGAATTTCATCACCAGACGTGGCATGGTCAGGATTTCCCTTAAGCGTCAATTCGATTTCGCCCCTCATACAGCGCAAGGGCGAGGGTCGCAAGGCGGCGCTATGACACTTTGCGGCTGCTCCAGGGCAGGGGCAGGACCGGCACGCCGTCCTCGATCAGGGATTTCGCCTCGTCGATGCGGGCCTCGCCGTAAATCGCACGCTCCGGTGCCTCGCCTTCGTGGATTTTCCGCGCTTCGGCGGCAAATTCCCGCCCGACGTTATCGGCGTTCTTTTCCACGCTCTCGCGCAGTTTCTTCACGGCCTGTTCGGGGGCTGCTTCCGACGACAGCCTGCGCTTGCTTCCGGCAGAAACCCGCGGCGCCATAATCGCCTTTTCGATCCCGGTATCACCGCAAACAACGCAGGAGAGCAGGTTGCCGCGCACCAGCTTGTCAAAATCCGCAGCGGACGAAAACCATGAATCAAACTCATGCCCGTTGGAGCATTTCAAATCATAAAGGATCATAGACTTCCCCTCCAACTTTTGCCCACCTTCATATACGCCGCGACGATCAAAGCAAAGCTTCTTCTTGATCCGTTTCGCGCCAGCAAGTAACAGAACCTCAGCAATATAGCAGGAGGCTGCCTTGCAGGAACGATTCTGGCCCTATGTGCTTCTGGCCCTGCTGAGCGCGGGAACCGCCGCCATTCTTTCGGTGCTGGACCGCCCTTACTGGCTGATATTTCTGGCGGTTTTCTTCATCGTCGTCATTTTCGCCCTGATTCGCATCGCGTTGCACGATCCGGTCGAGGAGCCGGCCTCGGAACTGATCACCCATCATCCCCCCGGTGCCTTGCCCGCAGGATTCGGCCGCGCACTTCTGGACCAGATGCCGCTGGCGCTGGTGGTGATTTCCCCCGTCGGGCGCATCACCTATGGCAACAAGGCCGCCAAGGAGCGGTTTCCGCATGTAAAAAAGGGCGATCACTTCGCCACCCTCCTGCGCACTCCCGCCTTTGTCGATGCGGTAAACGAGGTCATCGCCAACGGCGGCAGTCGCAAGGTAGCATTTTCGTCGGGGCAGGAGACGAAACGCTACTACGAGGCCCGCATCGGCGTGCTGCCCGCAGGCAGCGAATTCGGCGTGTCCGAACAAATCCTTGTCGATATCGAGGACCGCACACTGGAACGCCGCTCCGACAAAATGCGTTCCGATTTCATTGCCAACGCCAGCCACGAGTTGCGCACGCCGCTAGCTTCGATCCTCGGCTATATCGAAACCCTGCAGGGCCATGCGCGCGAGGATCCCGTCGCGCAGGAAAAATTCCTGAAGATCATGAACAAGCAGGCCAGCCGGATGCAGCGTCTGGTCGACGATCTGATGTCGCTCAGCCGGATCGAGATGAACGCCCACGTCCGCCCCTCCACCCCCTGCGATATTTTCGATCTGGTGCGCGAGGCGATTGCCAGCCTGAAACCGCTGGAGGCCGAAAACCACGTGACGCTGGATTGCCGCCTACCCGAAAACGGCCCGACGGTGCCGGGCGACCGGGACCAGTTGAACCAGGTCTTCGTCAACCTGTTGATGAACGCCATGAAATACGGCGACAAGGGCGAAACCGTGGAGGTCGAACTGGCGCCGGAAACACCGGAGAGTGCCGGAATGCTCGGCATCACCGTGCGCGACCACGGTCAGGGCATCGCCCCGAAACATATCGAGCGCCTGACCGAACGGTTTTACCGCGTCAACGCGGCCCAAAGCCGGAACAAGGGCGGCACCGGCCTCGGCCTCGCCATCGTCAAGCACATCCTGCAACGGCACCGCGGACAGCTGCGGATCGAGTCGGAGCCGGGCCAGGGCTCGGAATTCACGGTATGGTTGCCGCTGGAATGATCGCCGTTTGCGTGCAACGGCAGAACCCGCTAGTCATATCCGCAAGAGATTATTGAACAGGATTGTTTCCGATGCCTGCCACATTGCGTTTTGCCCTTTACCTTGTTGCACTCACCGCTACCGCTACCGCCTTGCTGCTGTCCTCCGGCAAACTGGTGCTGACGGCCCATGTCGGCGATGTCCTGCACGCGCTCGAGTCCGGCTACCGCATGGTGGACGGGGAAGTGCCGCACCTCGATTTCATGACCCCGATCGGCATTCTCGGCTTTGCGCCGATTGCCCTGTTCCTTTCGCTCGGCTTTGCTCCGGGGGCCTCGCTTGTCCTGTCGAACACGCTGGTGACCGCGCTGTTGTTGCCCGCAACCGTCTGGATCGGCAGCACCCGTTTCGAAGGATGGGCGCGCCGGGTTTTCGGCACGGTGATTGTCCTCTACGGTATGGCGTTCCTGTATGGCGGCATCGCGCAAGCCACGTCGTTTTCCATGCACTACAACCGCTGGGCATGGGCCATCACGTTCCTGGTGCTGACCACGCTCCTGATCCCGTCGCGGGGCCAACCCCGCCCGGTTATCGAGGCGTTGATCATCGGGCTTGGCCTTTCGGCGCTGGCGCTGATGAAGATGACCTTCTTTATATCGTTCGGCGGCGCAACCCTGCTGATCCTTCTGGCCAGCCGGCGCTTTCGCCTGATGGGCATGGTGGCCGTTGTCGGAGCGGCGGTAGCTCTGTTCGTCACACTTCTGTTCGGGATCGATTTCTGGTTCGCCTATGCCGGCAACCTGCTGGAAGTCGCGGTGAACTCGCCGCGCCCGTATCCCGACCGGGACATGATGTCGACGCTGGTTGCCCCGGACAGGGTACTGGGAACGCTGGCCTATCTTCTCGCCATCGTCGTTCTGCGCGGGACCGGAGCCAGACAGCAGGGGCTGGCGCTGCTGATACTGGCACCTGCGTTTGTCTATGTGATGTTCCAGAACTGGGGCAACGAACAGAAATGGCTGGTTTTCCTAGGGCTGTTTCTGGTGGCGAATATGCCCCCGGCGGACGCGCGCGCCTATCTGGGCATTCCGGCGCGCAAGCTGGTCACGGGGCTGCTCGTGGTTATCGCTACGCTGATCGTTCCGCCGATGCTGACCATGTCCGCTTCGTTCCTCAAGGCACCCTATTTCAACGAAGCCACGGCACGACAAATCCCGTTCAGCGAAGGGCCGCGCGACCTGTGGATCACAAAGAGAGGCAACTTGCTGCGTTCTGTCGTGATGTCCTTTACCGAAACCGGTCTGCCCCCCGGCGAAGACCCCGCCGATTTCCCGCCGCAGGTGTTTCAGGGCGAGGAACTGCCCCGTTGTATTTTGCAAAGCGGATACCTCAGCAATGTGTACGAGGGGCTGAAGCTGGTAGCCTCCGTGCCCGAGGCCGCCAATGCAGAGCTGGCACTGGCGGACAATGTAAACAATTTCTGGATGTTCTCCGACATCAAGCGTCTGCGCGGGGGCGCGCCATGGTATTATAGCGGCACGTATGGATACGAGAACGCGGATTACTTCCTTGTGCCGCTGTGTCCGAAAGGCCCGCTGAAACGCAAGGAAGCGATTCAGGCAATGGAATCGACCGGCTGGCAGTTTGACGAAGCCGCCCGCAGCGACACATATATCCTGTATAAAATCCTTCGATAGCGGGTAAAACCGTTTTATCACAGCATCTTACGCTGTCATAAAACTGTTACCCGGATGTTATAAAACTGCACTCGAACGTGAGTAGTTTCACCTTGATCCGGCGACATGTGGTTGTCGGGCAGCAAGATAACACCTGTTGGAGAGATCCATGAAAACGTCCCGTATCCTTACGCTTGCGCTTGCCGCAACCATTGCCGCCGGAGCCGCCACGGCCCGCGAGCAGATCCGCATTGTCGGGTCGTCCACCGTATTCCCGTTCTCGACCGCTGTGGCCGAGCAGTTCGGTAAAACCACCAACTTCCCGACGCCGGTTGTCGAGTCCACCGGTTCGGGTGGCGGGCTGAAACTGTTCTGTTCCGGCGTTGGCGCCGACACGCCCGACATCACCAACGCCTCGCGCCGCATGAAGGCCAAGGAATTCAACCTGTGTCAGGAAAACGGCGTGACCGATATTGTCGAGGCCGTTGTCGGTTTTGACGGTATCGTGGTGGCCAACGCCATTGACGCACCGACCTTCGACATCACACGCGAGCAGCTCTGGCTGGCGCTGGCTGCGGCCGGTCCGAAACCGGAAAACTGGTCCGATATCGATCCCTCGCTCCCGAACGAGCCGATCGAGGTTCTGGGGCCGCCGCCTTCCTCGGGCACCCGCGATGCCTTCGAGGAGCTGGTAATGGAAAAAGGCTGCGAGGCCGCCGGCAAGGAAAAGGATTTCTGCAAGGCCGAAGGCATGGAAATCCGCGAGGACGGGGCCTACGTCGAAGCGGGCGAGAATGACAACCTGATTGTCTCGAAGCTCGAAGCCAATCCGGCCGCTGTCGGTGTCTTCGGTTTCTCGTTCCTCGACCAGAACTCCGACGCCATCAAGGGGGCCAACATCGACGGCGTGGAGCCGACTTTCGAAGCCATCGCTGACGGCGAATATCCGGTATCGCGCTCGCTCTACTTCTACATCAAGGTCGCGCATGTCGGTGTTATTCCGGGGATCGAGGAATACGCCGCCGAGTTCACCTCCGATGCGGCTGCGGGCGAAGAGGGCTATCTGGCCGACAAGGGCCTGATCCCGCTGCCCGAGGATCTGTTCCTCGAAGACCAGCAGCGCGTGCGCAACCTCGAACTGCTGACCCTCGAAGACCTGCAGTAGGCGCGGCAGAAAAAAACAGGCGGGGGCGCGGAAATGCGCCCTCGCTTTATGTTCGTTTTGGGGATATTACCCCGAAAAATCTGCCACACGGCGCGCTACACCGGAGTTGATACATGCTTGGTTTGACCATTCTTCTCGTCGCGGGACTGGCAGTGGCATTCTATATTCTGGCACGCGCGCAGGCGATCCGCGTTGGCGGAGAAAACCTTGCGGAACTGCACTCGCGTCCGGCCTATCACGGGCTTTACAGCCTGCTCTGGGTGGCCATTGTCGGGTATGCGCTGCTGATCGTCGTGGCGCTGCTCTGGGGCGCATACCTCGATTACAGCTTCCTTGAAAAAATCCGTACCGCCCTGCCGGACATGCGCCCGATCGAGCATGACCTCGTTCTTTCCGACGTGAAGGCCATTGCCGCCGGCACCGTCAGCTCCGCCACCGATGCCCTGCGCGAGCAACTGGGGCGCGCATATGCCTCGGCCGAACGCCTGCGGGTTACCGGCACGGTTCTGCTCGCGCTTGGCGGCGGGGCGCTGGCGGGCCTGAATACCCTGCGCAAGGTCTCGGTTCCGTTTCGGGCCCGCAACCGCTCCGAAAACATCATCCGCGGCCTGCTCTGGAGCAGTTCGGCAATTGCGGTTCTGACAACCATCGGCATCGTCCTGTCGCTGATTTTCGAGACGATCTCCTTTTTCAACAACATCGGCTGGCGCGTCGATAAATTCCTGTTCGGCACCCGCTGGAGCCCGCTTTCCGGTGTGCAGGACGGGATGCTGGACCCCGACAAGGTCGGTGCCGTGCCGCTGTTTGCAGGCACGCTGATGATCACCGCCATCGCCATGCTGGTGGCGGTTCCCATCGGCCTGTTCGCCGCGATCTACCTGTCCGATTTTGCAGGTCCGAAGGTGCGGGCATGGGCCAAACCGATGCTCGAAATTCTCGCCGGTATCCCGACCGTGGTTTACGGCTTCTTCGCCGCTATCACCGTGGCGCCGTTTATCCGCTCGACCGGCGAGGCCATGGGCCTCTCGGTCGCTTCCGAAAGCGCGCTGGCGGCGGGCGTGGTCATGGGCATCATGATCATCCCGTTCATTTCCTCGTTGTCCGACGACGTTATCAACGCCGTGCCGCAAAGCCTGCGTGACGGGTCTTACGGTCTCGGCGCGACCAAGGCGGAAACCATCCGGCAGGTGGTGCTGCCTGCCGCCTTGCCCGGCATCGTTTCCGCCATCCTGCTCGGCGTCTCGCGCGCGGTCGGTGAAACCATGATCGTGGTGATGGCGGCGGGGCAGGGTGCCAACCTGACCGCCAATCCGCTGGAGGCCGTGACCACCGTCACCGTGCAGATCGTCATGCTGATTACCGGCGATACCGAGGCCTCGACAGCCGCAGGCCCCGCCTTCACGCTCGGCTTCACGCTGTTCCTGATCACGCTGCTGCTGAATATCTTCGCCCTCAGGGTCGTTCGCAAATATCGGGAGATGTATGACTAATGGTTGACATGACCGAACTCTCGAAGCTGCACGGTTCCGCCGCTTCCGCAAAGCGCCTCAAGCAACGCAAGGCGGCGCAGTGGCGTTTGCAATTCTACGGCATTCTGGCGATCACGCTGGCGGGCGCGGCGCTGCTGGCCCTGCTCTGGTCGATTGCCAGCAAGGCCAGCGGGGCGTTTACCGAAAGCTACATCACCCTGCCGGTGGCGCTGGAGCAATCGAAAATCGACCCTGACGAGACCCGCGATCCGGATATCATCGGCAAGGCCAACTGGGGTGGCGTGGTCAAGGATGCGCTGAAGGCCGAGTTTCCCTATGTGAAGGATCGCAAGCTCAAGCGGCAGATGTATGACATCGTATCCGGCGGCGCGGCTTTCGAGCTGCGCGAACTGGCGATGCAGAACCCCGCGCTGGTCGGGCAGACCATCGATTTCCGGCTGCTGGCCTCGGATATCGCCGACCTTTACCTGAAGGGTTCCTACGGCGAGATGCGACCGCTGGCCAATTCCGGCACGCTGACCGTCACGCAGGACGGCAAATCGGTGCAGGTGACCTCCAGTGCTGCCGATTTTGCCGACATCATGCTGCAGGTCCGTGACGACCTGCTGGCCAAGGCCGCCTTCAACCGCTCGCAGGCCGATTTGCAGGAAAACGGCCGCCGCGTGTTTACCGAACGTGCCGCCGCTGCCGAAACCGAAGAGGAAAAGGCCGCCAATCTTGCCGAGGCCGCCAAGCGCGAGAAAGAGCGCGACCGCCTGATCACGGCTGCCGAGGATTTCGAGGCCCGCGCCGAAGCCGCCACCGAGCGGGAGGCACTGGACAAGAACAGCCCCTCGGTGCTGCTGAAAATCAACGGCATCTGGGTGAAACTCTCCGAAATTTCCCCCACCGGCGGCAAGGGCAAACCGCTCGGCGATCTGGCCGAGGGCACCTATGCCCCGTCCGACTGGCAAACGCTGGTCTATGACACGCCCGAAGCCCTGCGCAAGGTTTCCGATCTGCAGGCCATGCTGATCGAGACCCTGAAAGCGGACGGCGATGTCCAGACCGTTTTCAACACCCGTTTCTTCACCGCCGGTGACAGTCGCGAGCCGGAACTGGCCGGTATCTGGGGCGCCGCTGTCGGCTCCTTCTGGACCATGCTGGTGACGATCATTGTGGCCTTTCCCATCGGGGTGGCCGCCGCGATCTACCTCGAGGAATTCGCGAAAAAGAACGCGATCAACAGCTTTATCGAGGTCAACATCAACAACCTCGCCGCCGTGCCGTCCATCGTCTTCGGTTTGCTTGGTCTGGCGGTGTTCCTGAACTTCTTCGGCGTGCCGCGCTCCGCCCCGCTTGCCGGTGGTCTGGTGCTGGCCGTGATGACCCTGCCCACCATTATCATCGCCGCGCGCGCCTCGATTGCTGCCGTGCCGCCCTCCATCCGCGATGCGGCGCTGGGCATCGGGGCATCGAAACTGCAAACCTCCTTCCACCATGTCCTGCCGCTTTCGATGCCCGGCATCCTGACCGGCACCATCATCGGCATGGCCCGCGCACTGGGCGAAACGGCCCCGCTGATCATGATCGGCATGGTCGCCTTTATCGTCGATATTCCGACCGGCGTGACCGACTCCGCCACGGTGCTGCCGGTGCAGATCTACCGCTGGTCCGACTTCCCCGAACGCGCGTTCGAGGCCCGCACCTCCGCCGCCATCCTGACACTGATCGTCTTTTTGATCCTGATGAACGGCCTCGCCGTATTCCTGCGAAAACGCTTTGAGCGCCGCTGGTAAAGGGTTTAGATATGAAAATGGAAACCGAAATGAACGAGCAAACCGCCGCTGGCGACAAGGTGAAAATCTCCACGAAGAACGTGGATGTTTTCTATGGCGACAACCACGCGATCAAGGATGTCTCGGTCGATATTCTCGACAACACCGTGACGGCCTTCATCGGCCCGTCGGGCTGCGGCAAGTCCACCTTCCTGCGCTGCCTGAACCGCATGAACGACACCATCGACATCTGCCGCGTCACCGGCGATATCCGTATTGATGGCGAGGATATATACGCCAATACCATCGACCCCGTGCAATTGCGCGCCAAGGTCGGCATGGTGTTCCAGAAGCCCAACCCGTTTCCGAAATCCATCTTCGACAATGTCGCCTATGGCCCGCGCATTCACGGTCTGGTCTCCAACAAGACCGACCTCGAGGAAGTCGTGGAACTGTCCCTGCGCCGTGCCGCAATCTGGAAAGAGGTCAAGGACCGCCTCGACGCGCCCGGCACCTCGCTTTCGGGTGGCCAGCAGCAGCGCCTGTGTATCGCCCGCGCCATCGCCACCGCGCCCGAGGTGCTGCTGATGGACGAACCGGCCTCGGCCCTCGACCCCATCGCCACCGCGCAGATCGAGGAGCTGATAAACGAGCTGCGCAACAACTATTCCGTTGTCATCGTCACCCACTCCATGCAGCAGGCCGCGCGCGTCTCGCAGAAAACCGCGTTTTTCCACCTTGGCGACATGGTGGAATATGACGACACCTCCACCATTTTCACCAATCCGCATGACCAGCGCACGCAGGACTATATTACCGGCCGCTTCGGCTAAGGAGAGCATACCATGACCACCGGACGCCATATTGTATCCGCCTTCGACGATGATCTGGTCACCGTCCAGGCAAAGATTTCC
>WFTU01000406.1 GCA_015485375.1 Paracoccaceae bacterium
CCCGTGATGTGTCGGGCGAAGGGGTGCAGCAAGCCTTGCTGAAAATCATGGAAGGCACCGTTGCCTCCGTGCCGCCGCAGGGCGGGCGCAAGCATCCGCAGCAGGAATTCCTGCAGGTGGATACTTCCAACATCCTGTTCATTTGCGGCGGGGCCTTTGCCGGTCTCGACAAGATCATCGCGCAGCGTTTCAAAGGCACCCCGATGGGTTTTGGCGCCGATGTGAAAGACAACGACGAACGTGGTGTCGGCGATCTGTTTCAGGAACTGGAACCGGAAGACCTGCTGAAATTCGGTCTGATCCCGGAATTCGTCGGCCGTTTGCCGGTGATTGCGACGCTGACGGATCTCGATTCCGACGCGCTGGTAACTATCCTGACGGAGCCGAAAAACGCCCTCGTCAAACAGTACCAGCGCCTGTTCCAGATGGAAGACGTGCAGCTGACCTTCACCGACGATGCGCTGCAGGCGATTGCCGAACGGGCGATTGCCCGCAAGACCGGCGCGCGCGGCTTGCGCTCGATCCTCGAGGAAATTCTGCTCGACTCCATGTTCGAACTGCCGGGCATGGAAGGGGTCGAGGAAGTTGTCGTCAACGCCGACGCTGTCGGCAAAAGCGGAGAGCCGCTGATTATTTATGCCGATCGCAAGGAAGAGCCTGCCTCGGCCTCCTAAGGCTCTGGACCTTTCAGGGGTAAACAGGGCATAACCGCGATACTGAAACTGGTGGAGTCGGATATGAAATTCCTTTTGCAGATGCTGACATGGTGGAACAACCAGTCGCTCGGCACGCAGTTGTTCACATGGCGCAACGGCGTTCTGGTCGGCGAAGACGATCAGGGCAACAAGTTCTATACGGACAAGGCCGGTGAAAAACGCTGGGTGATCTTCAACGGCGAAATCGAGGCCTCGCGGATCGAGCCGGACTGGCACGGCTGGTTGCACCACACCTTCGATAACACGCCGGTCAAGGACCCGCTCAAGCACAAGGCGTGGGAAAAACCGCACCATGAAAACCTGACCGGTACCGACGCGGCATACCACCCGCCGGGCAGCATGTTTGCGCCCAAACCGGCCGTCATGCAGGATTACGAATCCTGGCAGCCGGAAGGCTGAGCCCAGCCAATGGCCAGCAATGCAGCAGAAACCCTTATCGGTGCCGTGGTTCTGGCCGTGGCAGCGGGATTTCTGTATTATGCCTCTCAGGTTGCGGGCGTCTCGACCGGTAGTGGCCAGTACCCGCTGACGGCCAAATTCCGCAGCGTAGAAGGTCTTAATGTCGGTAGCGATGTGCGTCTGGCCGGCGTCAAGATTGGCACCCTGACGGGGATCACACTCGATCAGGAAACCTATCAGGCGATTGCGAAAATCTCGGTCGACTCCGAGATTAAAATTCCCGACGACGCGGATATCAAGGTCGCCTCCGACGGGCTTCTTGGCGGCGCGTTTCTGGAAATCACCGCGGGCGGTTCGCCGTTTTACCTCGAGCCCGGCGACGAGATACTGCTGACGCAAGGATCGGTAAACCTGATTTCCCTGCTGATGAAATTTGTGGGCAACGGGAATGAGTAGACTGGTTGCACTATTGGGGTTCGGGTTGCTGTTGGCAACTCCGCTTTCGGCGCAGTCGATTGTCGAGGAATTGCTGCCCGATACTTCCGGCGATACCTTGCAGGACAATCCCTATTCGGTGCCGGTTCCCTACGAGGTGATAGAGGCGCGCCCGCCGCTTTCCGATGTGGCGACGGGGGCCAACCTGCGCGGTCTCGACCGGATTAACGGCACGGTTGCCGACCTCCCGATTCAGGTTGGCGAGACCATTCGTTACGAGCGACTGGAAATCACCCTTCTGGCCTGCCGCTACCCGCAGGGCGACATTACCGAGGACGCTTTTGCCGAGTTGACGATCCGCGACGTTCGCGAGGAAGAACCGCGCTTCACCGGCTGGATGTTTGCCTCGAGCCCGGCGCTTTCGGCGCTGGACCACCCGCGCTATGACGTCTGGGTGCTGAGTTGCACCAACTCCTGAACGCCGGTATCGGGCTGAAGGGTCCAGAAATTCGCATCGGTATTCAGCGCCTTCTCCAGACGTTCCCGATATTCCTTTTGCGGTATCTCGATCCCGCCCATACTGGCCAGATGATCGGTCAGGAACTGCGTGTCCAGCAGCGTAAACCCACCCGCATTCAGGCGCGCCATCAGCGCAACCAGTGCCAGTTTGGATCCGTCGGTTTTGGCCGAAAACATGCTTTCACCAAAAAACGCGCCGGCAATACAAACGCCGTATAGCCCGCCAACCAGCCCCTCGTTGCTCCAGACCTCGATCGAATGGGCATAGCCCATGCGGTTGAGTTTGGAATAAAGCGAGCGGATTTCGCCGTTGATCCAGGTGTTTTCGCGATTGGCGCAGGCGTCTACAACGCGGTCGAAACAGACGTTGGCGCTAAAACGGTAGCTACCGGATTTCAGCCGCTTGCGCAGACTGCGGGAAATATGAAACCCGTCGAGCGGAATAATACCGCGCATCTGCGGATCAACCCAGAAAATTTCCGGATTGTCCGCGCCTTCGGCCATGGGGAACATGCCCGAGCAATAGGCATGCAGCAACAGCTCGGGCGTTATTTCGGGATCGTCGGTCAAGGGTTACCGGTAGGTCTCCAGCCATTTCTCCAGCCAGTGGATATCGTAGTTTCCACTCAGGATATCCGGCTCCTCCAGAAGCGCGCGGTGGAGCGGGGTGGTGGTATCGACCCCGTCAACGATCAGCTCGTCAAGCGAGCGTTTCAGACGCGCTAGGGCGGCAGGACGGTCCGGCGCATGCACGATCAGCTTGGCAATCAGGCTGTCGTAATACGGCGGGATGGAATAGCCGTCGTAAATATGGCTGTCCATGCGCACACCGAGGCCACCCGGTGCATGGAACTGCGTAATCTTGCCCGGCGAGGGGCGGAATTCCGGCAGTTTTTCCGCGTTGATACGCACCTCGATCGCGTGTCCGTCCGGCACCAGATCGTCCTGTTCAAAGGACATCGGCAGACCGGCAGCAACGCGGATTTGCTCGCGCACCAAATCGACGCCGTAGACCGCTTCGGTTACGGGGTGTTCCACCTGCAGGCGGGTGTTCATCTCGATAAAGAAGAACTCGTCATTTTCATACAGGAACTCGATTGTGCCGGCACCGGCATAGTTGATGGCGGCAACCGCATCGGCGCAAACCTTGCCAATCCGCGCCCGCGTTTCCGCGTCAACAACCGGCGAGGGGCTTTCCTCGAACACCTTCTGGTGACGGCGCTGCAGGGAACAGTCGCGCTCGCCCAGATGCACGGCCCTGCCTTTGCCGTCGCCGAAAACCTGAATTTCGATATGGCGGGGCAGGGTGAGGTATTTTTCGATATAGACCTCGTCATTGCCGAACGCCGCTTTGGATTCGGAACGCGCGGTGCTGAATGCCTCTTCCAGATCATCCGCCGTGCGGGCCAGTTTCATGCCGCGACCGCCGCCACCGGCTGTCGCTTTGACGATGACCGGAAAACCCATTTCCTCGGCCACCTTGCGCGCGTCTTTCAACGTCGGTACACCGCCGTCGGAGCCGGGCACGCAGGGCACGCCGAGGTTCTTCATGGTGTCTTTCGCCGTGATCTTGTCGCCCATCATGTTGATGTGGTCGGCGGTAGGTCCGATGAAGGTCAGCCCGTGATCCTGCACGATTTGCACGAAATTGGCATTCTCGGACAAAAAACCGTAGCCGGGATGGATGGCCTCGGCGCCCGTGATCTCGCAGGCCGAAATAATGTTGGGAATCGACAGGTAGCTTTGCGTGCCCGAAGGCGGGCCGATACAAATGCTCTCGTCGGCCATACGCACATGCATGGCGTCGGCGTCGGCTGTGGAATGGACGGCAACCGAGCCTATGCCCATTTCCTTGCAGGCGCGGATAACCCGCAAGGCAATCTCGCCGCGGTTGGCAATCAGGATTTTGTTGAACATGCGTCCTGTTCTCCGGATTATTCGACTACGACGAGTGGATCGCCGAATTCGACGGCCGTGCCGTCATCAACCAGTATGCGGGTAACCTTGCCCGAGGTCGGCGCAGGTATCTGGTTCATGGTTTTCATGGCTTCGATGATCAGCAGCGTCTGCCCTTCGGAAACGGAATCACCGACCTTGATGAACGGCGTGGCACCCGGTTCAGGGGACAGATAGGCGGTGCCGACCATGGGCGAGGTCACAGCACCCGCCAGCTGCGTCGGATCCTCGCTGGGCGCCGCCGCAGGTGCGGAAGCGGCGGCAGGAGCGGCGATCGCGACCGGCGCTGGGGCGGCTGCAACGGCAGGGGCTGCCTGCAACTGGCGCGCCACGCGGACGTTCAGGATATCGTCCTTGCCGAATTCGCGCATCACCTCGATTTCGCTCAGCTCGTTCGCGCGCAGAAGTTCGGCCAGCGCCGTGATGAATTCTACATCGGAGTTCTGTTTCTTGTCGCCCATGTCACCCTCGGTATTTCGTCCGGCTTTGCCGGTTCTGTGGTTTGGTTGTCTTCATATGTGGTCGGGCACGCCGTGAAAACAGGGCGTGCCCGAAATTAGTCTACTGCAGGTGGCGACGTGCGCGGTCGACAAATTCCTGCATGGTTTCCTTCGGTGCATATCCACGCAGCATTTCCGGCCCGATAATAAAGGTCGGCGTGCCGGTGATCTTCATGGTCTGCGCCAGTGCGCGGTTGGTGGCGATAATCTGGTTAACCAGATCATCCTCCATATGGTCGTCCATTTTCTGAACATCGACACCGACTTCTTCGGCGATATTGTCCAGCGTGGTTCTGTTGATCGGCCCGTTATAGGTCATCAGCGCGTCGTGGAATTTCTCGTAAAGTTCCGGCCCCTGATTGACCAAAACCGAGATCGCGGCCTGCGAAGCCAGCGTTGAATCCGGCCCCAGAATGGGGAATTCCTTCAGGACAAACCGCACGTCGTCGTTTTCTTCCAGCAGGGCAAGAATTTCGGGATAGGCGCGCTTGCAATAGGGGCAGCGATAGTCGGAGAATTCGACAATGGTGATCGCCCCGTCAGGATTGCCACCGACGAAGGAAAATCCGTCAAAGGCCAGCGCCTCGAAATTCTCCCGCACCAAATCGAGGTCCGTAACAGCCGCCTGTGCAGCCTGGCGTTCCTCGAGCACCTGAATGGCCTCCAGAATAACCTCGGGATTGTCGAGGAGGTAGGCACGAACCTCGGCACGGAAGGTTGTGCGCTCGGCGTCGCTCATATCTTCGATACCGGAGGCAGTCGCGAAGGTCGCGAACATCAGCGCCAGACCGGCAATAAACAGGGTGATCAGGTTTTTCATCGTATATCCACTTTCGGCTTCGTTTGATAAAGGGTTATAGCAGAACAAGGGAGAATCCAAGGATTCCCCGCAAGTTATTGCGCGACAAACTGTGAATATGCGCAGCAGGAACGAAGGAATACCCATGCGAGTATCAAAGCGCAGCGATGTCGATCCCTTTATCGTCATGGACGTGATGGAGGCCGCCCGTCGCGAGGAAGAAGCGGGGCGCCATATCATCCATATGGAGGTCGGCCAGCCCGGAACAGGCGCGCCGCGCGGGGCGCTCTCGGCGCTGAATGCGGCCATGGCGGTGGGGGCGATGGGATATACCGTGGCCCTTGGCCTGCCGGAACTGCGCGCCCGTATCGCGCGGCTCTATCAGGACTGGTACGGTATCGAGGTCTCGCCCGAGCGGGTGGTGGTCACGGCAGGGTCATCTGCGGCCTTCCAGCTTGCCTTCATCAGCCTGTTTGACGCCGGTGAGCGTGTGGCAATCGGTGATCCGGGATATCCGAGTTATCGCAATATTCTCAAGGCGCTGGATATGGATGTGGTTTCCATCGAAACCGCGCCCGAGGACCGTTTCCAGCCCACAGTCGAAGCCCTGTCCGGTGTGCAGGACCTGTCCGGCCTTCTGGTCGCCAGCCCCGCGAACCCGACGGGGACCATGCTCGACAAAGTGGCGATGGAAAAACTGATCGGGTTTTGTAGTGAACGGGATATTGCCTTTATTTCCGACGAAATCTATCACGGCATCGAATATGGCAAGAAGGCGGTCACGGCGCTGGAGGTGAGCGACGATGTCTATGTCATCAACTCGTTTTCCAAGTATTTCTCCATGACCGGCTGGCGTGTCGGCTGGATGATTGTGCCGCAGGACCACGTGCGCCGGCTGGAGCGCCTGATGCAGAACCTGTTTATCTGCGCGCCGCATGCCTCGCAAATCGCGGCTCTGGCCGCGCTGGATTGCGATGCGGAGCTGCAGGAGAATCTGGCGGTCTACTCAAAGAACCGCGAAATTCTGCTCGAGGAACTGCCGAAGGCCGGATTCACCCGCATCGCGCCGCCCGATGGCGCGTTCTATATTTACGCCGATGTATCCGATCTCACCGATGACAGCGTGGAACTGGCGCGGCGTCTGTTGCTGGAGGCAGGTGTTTCCGTCACCCCCGGTCTCGATTTTGATCCGGAACGCGGCCATCGCAGTCTGCGGTTTTCCTATGCGCGCGCGACCGGGGATATTATCGAGGGCGTGGCGCGCTTGAAACGCTGGATGGCGGATAACAAAAAGGCCCCGTAATTCGGGGCCTTTCCGTATGTCTTCATCCTAGCGACCACCAGCCGCGCTTTTTCGGCTTGGGTGGCTCTGCCGGAGTTTCGGCAGCAGGTTCGGGTGCCGGTTCCGGCGTAGCCTCTACCGGCTCGGGCTCGGGCGCAACCTCGGGTTCGGGGGTCGGCTCCACTACGGGTTCCTCGGCAGGTTTTTCTTCTACCTGCACTTCGGCCTCGACCTTTTTCTTGCGCGGAGCCCGCTTGCGTTTCGGCTTCGGGGCTTCCTCCGCCTTGGCCTCGGGCACTTCTACCGGAGCGGTTTCCACCTCGCCGGTTTCAATCACCTCGCCAAGCGGGTTTTCCGCCGGCTCGTCGGATTTGCGACGGCGGGTGCGCGAACGGGAGCGTTTCGGCTTGCTTTCCTCGTCAGACGACTCTGCCGGAGTCTCCGCAGCATGCGCTGCTTCCCCGGAACTTTCCGCGCTTTCTTCGCCCTCGTTTTCGTTCGTGGTCTGCTCGTTGTTACCACCACGCCCCTTGCCACCACGGCGGCGGCGACGGCGGCGTTTCTTCGGGGCATCCTCGCCGGTGGTTTCCGCTTCGGGTGCCTCGACGGCCTCCTCGGAGCTTTCTTCCATGGGCTCGTATTCCACCGAAATGGAGTCCAGAACCTCGGCTTCCGGCACAATACGTGTGGCAACTTTCAAGCGTTCGACCTTGTATTCCGGCGAGATCAGATGCGGGTCAACCTCGACGCGCACGGACAGGCCGAACCGGCTTTCGATCATCGCCACGTGCTCGCGTTTCTGGTTGAGCATATAGTTCCCGACCTCGATCGGCACGGAGACGAGAACCTCCTTGCAGCGTTTGCGCACGCCTTCTTCTTCCAACTCGCGCAGGATAGCCAGCGCCATGGAATCGTTGGAACGGGTGATGCCGGTGCCGTGGCAATGCGGGCAGGGCTGCGTGGAGGCTTCCAGCATTCCCGGACGCAGACGCTGGCGCGACATTTCCAGCAGGCCAAAGCTCGAAATCCGGCCAACCTGAATGCGGGCACGGTCGGTTTTCAGTTTGTCCTTGAGGCGTTTTTCCACCGCCAGATTGTTGCGGCGGTCTTCCATATCGATGAAGTCGATAACGATCAGGCCGGCAAGATCGCGCAGCTTGACCTGACGCGCCACTTCCTCGGCGGCTTCTAGGTTGGTCTTGCGCGCGGTTTCCTCGATCGAGTTTTCCTTGGTCGCGCGGCCCGAGTTCACATCGACAGCGACCAGTGCCTCGGTGATGCCGATGACAATATAGCCGCCGGATTTGAGCTGCACAGTCGGGTTGAACATACCGGAAAGATAAGTCTCGACCTGAAAACGCGAGAACAGCGGCATGGCCTCGGTGTAGCGTTTCACATTCTTGGCATGGGACGGCATGAGCATTTTCATGTAGTCCTTGGCCTCGCGATAGCCACGCTCGCCGTCAATGATGATCTCGTCGATCTCTTTGTTATAGAGGTCACGGATCGAGCGTTTGATCAGGCTGCCTTCCTCGTAAATATGGGTCGGCGCGATGGATTTGAGTGTCAACTCGCGGATCTGCTCCCACTGGCGCAGCAGGTATTCGTAGTCGCGTTTGATTTCGGATTTCGTGCGGTTGGCGCCGGCCGTGCGAATAATCAGCCCCGCGCCCTGCGGCACGTTGATCGAATTGGCGATTTCCTTGAGCTTCTTGCGGTCCGCGATATTGGTGATCTTGCGGCTGATCCCGCCTCCGCGCGCGGTGTTGGGCATAAGCACGCAGTAGCGACCGGCCAGCGACAGATAGGTCGTCAGGGCGGCACCCTTGTTGCCGCGTTCTTCCTTGACAACCTGCACCAGAAGTATCTGGCGGACCTTGATGACTTCCTGGATTTTATAGCGGCGCGGGCGGGGCTTGCGCGGGGCAATTTCCTCTTTCACGTCAACGGCCGCGACTTCCTCGATTTCCGGTTCGATGACTTCGCCGATGATCTCGACCTCGTCAACGGAACTCTCGTCGGAATCGCGGTTCTCCGGCACGTCAACCAGATCGGGCTGGTCGCCCTCTCCGGGTGCGGCCTCTTCGGAAACAACGGCATCGGTTTCAGCAGGGGCGCCATCGGTTGCGGCCTCGACCGGTTTCTTGCGGCGACGGCGGGAACGGGATTTGGGCTTTTCGGCCTTGTCCTCTTCCTCGCGCAGACGCGCGGCCTCGGCGGCTTCCTCGTCAAGGATCGCCTGACGGTCAGCGGCCGGTATCTGGTAGTAATCAGGATGGATTTCGTTGAAGGCAAGGAATCCGTGCCGGTTGCCGCCATAATCGATAAAGGCGGCCTGCAACGAGGGTTCAACCCGCGTAACCTTGGCTAGATAGATATTTCCTGCAAGCTGGCGTTTGTTGAGGGACTCGAAATCGAACTCGTCGACCTTGTTTCCATCGACCACAACGACGCGGGTCTCTTCCGCGTGGGTGGCATCGATAAGCATTTTCTTTGGCATATTGACTTTCTACGACGACCGGGCGGCGCCCCAATTTGCATAAAGGGCGGTCCGTTCGTGTTGTGTGTTTGGGAGAAAACGCCCGAGACAGCGGAAAAACCCGGGAGCGAACTCCGGTTTTCCATCTTGCCTGTGTCAGCGCGTTTCATCGCGGTTATATCCTCGGCGCGTTTGCGCCAGATTGTTGAAGCTGCACCGAAATTACCATCGGCGCAGGATTAGCGGGTGGCGTAAACGCCGGTCACGTGCTGCGGGCAAAGGTGCCTGATCGCGTGCCGTGACAAAACTCTCTGGCTGGCCGTGTCGGTACATACAATCGATGGACGGCTCAGTTGGGCTACATTAGCCTTGTCACTGCATGCAATACAACCGAAAACGGTTTATAAGGGACAACAAGTTTTTTTGCGGCAGAAGGACGCCGAAGCGACAAGAGGGTTTTGACGCCCCTGAATTGCTCGACTATACCAGCGGAATTCACAGGAGGTCGAATCGTTGCTCAGATTTATATTACAGTTCTTCGGGTTCCTGTTTACATGGATAACCCTCGGATTGTTTATGGCATTTCTGGGCCTCGCCGCGCTGTTCTGGATCTACAGCAACGACCTGCCGAATTACGAGCAACTGGCAAATTACGAGCCGCCCACCCTGTCGCGTATATATTCCGGCCGCGGGCTGGTGATGGACGAATTCGCGCGCGAGCGCCGGATTTTTACCCCCGTCGACGAAATTCCCGATCTGGTGAAAAACGCCTTTATCAGCGCCGAGGACAAGAATTTCTATAACCATGCCGGGTACGATCCCCTGGGCATCGTCAAGGCGCTGGTCGATGCGGCGCGGGGCGGGCGTTTGCGCGGGGCCTCGACCATCACGCAGCAGGTGATGAAGAACTTCCTGCTTGACGGCAGCCGCAAACTGGAACGCAAGATCAAGGAGATCATCCTTGCCTCGCGGATCGAGAACACGCTCAGCAAGGACGAAATCCTCAGCCTTTATATGAACGAGATTTTTCTTGGCCAGAACTCCTACGGGGTAACGGCGGCGGCGCAGACCTACTTCGGCAAGACGCTGGAGGAACTGTCGATTTCCGAGGCCGCCTATCTGGCCGTGCATCCGAAAGACCCGAATGACTACCAGCCCGTGCGCAACTACGACCGTGCGGTGGAACGGCGCAATTTCATCATCAAGGAAATGGCCGAGAACGGCTATATCACGCAGGAAGAGGCCGCCGCCGCCAAGGCGGAGCCGCTGTTGACCGTGCAGGGCGGCGAGCTGCCCTCCGCGCGCTCCAAACTACCGCCGCGCAGCTATTTCACGGACGAAATCCGGCGCCAGCTCTCGGATACGCTCGGGGCCGACATGTTGTTCGAGGGCGGGCTGGCCATTCGCGCCACTATGGACCCAGAGTTGCAAAGGGTTGCGGCCAAGGCGCTGCAACGACGACTGGTGGAATATGACCGTAATCTCAAGATATATTTCGGCCCGCTCACGCAAATCGAGGGCGTCGCCGATATGTCGGAGCCAGAGTGGCGCGAGGCGATTTTCGACCTGACGCTGCCCCGCGACATCGAAGGCTGGCGCATCGGTGTGGTTCTGGAAGTGAACGACAAGTCCGTCCGCGTCGGTATCGAGGATGTGCCTTACCCCGAGGGCGGCAACATCATCACCGTGAAAACCACACAATGGGCGCGCAAGTTGAACGAGGACAACAAACCGGGCAAAACGCCGAAAGTCGCCTCGGACATCTGGGAAGTCGGGGACGTGATCCTTGTTTCCGCCAAAGAAAAAGACGGCGAGTTCGACCGTTGGGAAATGGAGCAGATTCCGGCCATTCAGGGCGCCTTTATGGCCATGGACACCGTGACCGGCAGGGTTCTGGCCATGCAGGGCGGATTTTCCTACCAGACCAGCGTGTTCAACCGCGCGACGCAGGCTTACCGGCAACCGGGCTCGGCGTTCAAACCGTTTGTCTATGCTTCCGCACTCGATAACGGTTACTCGCCGGCAACCATCGTTGTCGATGCCCCGATCGAGGTGGAAACCGCCGAAGGTATCTGGCGGCCGAAAAATTCCTCGCGCAAGTTTTACGGCCCGGCGCCGATGCGCACCGGTATTGTTTATTCGCGCAACCTGATGACCGTGCGGATCGCGCAGAGCGTCGGCATGGATGTCGTCAGCGCCTATGCCGAGCGTTTCGGCGTTTACGATGATATGCCGCAACTGCTGTCCTATGCCCTCGGGGCAGGGGAAACCACGCTGTTCCGTATGGTTGCGGCCTATGCGCGCTTTGCCAATGGCGGCAAGCAGATCGAGCCGACGCTGGTGGACCGCGTGCAGGACCGTTACGGTAAAACCATTTTCCGGCATGACAAACGCCTCTGCGAAGGCTGTCAGGCTCCGGACCTCGAAACCGATCGCGAACCCTGGGTGAAAGACAACTCCACCCGCATCATGGATCCGGTGACGGCTTACCAGCTCACCTCGATGATGCAGGATGTTGTTGCCCGCGGCACCGCCTCGCGCACGGTCGGCGCGGTGCTGAAAGCGCCTGTCGCCGGTAAAACCGGTACGACCAACAGCGCGATCGATGCATGGTTTATCGGGTTCACGCCGAACATCGTTGCCGGTTGCTACATCGGTTTCGATACGCCCAAACCGATGGGCCGCGGTGCCTACGGCGGCTCCATGTGCGGGCCGGTGTTCACGGAATTCATGCAGGTTGCGCTGGAATACTTCCCGACTGTCAAATTCGAAGCGCCCCCGGGCTCCGTCTTCGTCAAAATCGACCGCTACAGCGGTGTGCGCCTGCCTGACGATGCTTCCGGCGACAACGTGGTGTCCGAACTGTTCCGTCAGGGCGAGGAGCCCGGTTATGGCGCTTATGGCGAATTCATTGACGGCGGTTTCACAATGGGCCGCGACCTGTTGTTCTTCAATCAGGGCGAGTCGGACACCTACGACACCATCGAGTTGAACGGCGAGGAGATCATCGTGCCTCCGAAACCCACATATGGCGGCTTGTCGAGCGGCGGGCTTTACTGACCCCCTTTACCATACCCCTCCGGCTGTTTAGATAGGCACTCTAACCAGACAGCCGGAGCCATCGCACATGCGCGCGGAAACAGAAAACCAGGTCGCCGAGATCGAAAAAACCCTTGAACTCCTGCGCCAGCGCATGGATTTCGAGACAGCCGCGCACCGGCTGGAGGAATTCGACGCCCTGTCCGAGGATCCGACCCTCTGGGACAATCCGGAAAAAGCGCAAAAACTGATGCGCGAGCGCCAGAGCCTTGTGGATGCAATGGACAACTACAAATCGCTTTCGGGCGATTTGCAGGACAACATCGACCTGATCGAGCTTGGCGAAATGGAAGATGACACCGAAGTCGTCGAGGAAGCCGAAGCCGCCATCGCCGCTCTTGCGGAAAAAGCCGCCGAGGTCGAACTGGAGGCGCTGCTTCATGGCGAGGCCGACAGCAATGACACCTTTCTGGAAGTCAACGCCGGGGCAGGGGGCACCGAAAGCTGCGACTGGGCCTCGATGCTGGCGCGCATGTATACCCGCTGGGCCGAGAAGAAGGGCTACAAGGTCGAAACCATGTCCTACACCGCCGGTGACGAGGCGGGGATCAAATCGGTCACCTACAAGATCAGCGGCCACAATGCCTATGGCTGGCTGAAGGGGGAAAGCGGCGTGCATCGTCTGGTGCGCATCTCGCCCTTTGACAGCGCCGCCAAGCGGCATACGTCTTTCAGTTCCGTCTGGGTCTACCCCGTGGTTGACGACACCATCGAGATCGACATCAACCCCTCCGACATCCGTGTCGATACGTTCCGTTCGTCCGGTGCGGGCGGGCAGCACGTCAACAAAACCGACTCCGCCGTGCGTATCACGCATATGCCCTCGGGCATTGTCGTGACCAGCTCGGAAAAATCCCAGCACCAGAACCGCGCCAACTGTATGGCCGCCCTGAAATCGCGCCTGTATGAAATGGAGATGCGCAAGCGCACACAGTCCATTCAGGACGCGCATGATGCCAAGGGCGATGCCGGCTGGGGCAACCAGATCCGTTCCTATGTGCTGCAACCCTACCAGATGGTGAAAGACCTGCGCACCAACGTGGAGACCTCGGACACGCAGGGGGTTCTGAACGGCGATCTGGACAAATTCATGGCCGCGACACTGGCGCAAGGGGCCACCGGCAAGTCGCGCGCCGAAGCTAACGAGTGAGAAATTTATGAAAACCATTACCACCACCAAGGCGCTGGCCGAATTCTGCGATGCCTGCGCCACACAGCCCTACGTTACGGTCGACACCGAATTCCTGCGCGAACGCACCTATTATTCCAAACTTTGCCTCGTGCAGATGGCCTATCCGGGCGAGGGCGAGGAAAACGCCGTCATCATCGACCCGCTGGCCGAGGGTATCGACCTGACGCCCATGTATGACCTGTTCGAAGCCCCCGATGTGGTGAAGGTGTTCCATGCCGCGCGGCAGGATCTGGAAATTTTCTTTGTCGAGCAGGGCATCATCCCGAAACCGTTTTTCGACACGCAAATCGCCGCCATGGTGTGCGGCTTTGGCGAGCAGGCGGGCTATGAAACGCTGGTACGCCAGATTGCCAAGGGCTCGGTCGACAAGTCCTCGCGCTTCACCGACTGGAGCCGCCGTCCGCTGAGCGACAAGCAAAAACACTATGCGCTCGCCGATGTGACCCACCTGCGGGTGATCTATGAATATCTGGCCGCGCAGCTGGACAAGACCGGCCGCAAGGCGTGGCTGGAGGAGGAAATCGGCGTGCTGATGAATCCGGCCACCTATCGGGTCGAGCCGGAAGATGCGTGGAAACGCCTCAAGACCCGCAACAATTCGCGCAAGTTTCTTGCCGTCGTGCGCGAACTGGCCCGTTTCCGCGAGGAAACAGCACAGAGCCGCAATATCCCGCGCAACCGTATCTTCAAGGACGATGCGCTGATGGAACTGGCCGCAACACGCCCGCATTCCTTTGACGACCTCAACAAATCCCGCCTGCTGCTGCGCGAGGCCCGCAAGGGCGCGATTGCCGAGGGGATTCTGGCCGCCGTCAAACGTGGCGAGACAACAGCGCCCGAGGATATGCCGGAACCGCCCGCCGCACGGGTGAAAAAGAACGGCACGGAGTCGCTCGCCGACCTGCTGCGCGTATTGCTGAAGGCCAAGGCCGAAAAATTCGGAGTGGCACAAAAACTGATTGCCACCGCAGCCGACCTCGACGCGCTTGCCAACAGCGATGACCGCGAGTCCCGCGTCCTCAAAGGCTGGCGGCGCGAGGTCTTCGGTGAGGACGCCCTGCGTCTGCGTGAAGGCAAAATCGCCCTTTCAGCCACACCGCGCGGTGTCAAACTGATCGACCTGTGACC
>WFTU01000407.1 GCA_015485375.1 Paracoccaceae bacterium
ATCGAATGCATGTCCACGTTGTCGTAATAGTCCCGAAACCGGTTTTTCGCCCGCCCCTTCAGGGCCGGCCAGTGGCCATAGGGCGCGTTATAGGGAATAAAGGCAAAGAACGGCGCGTCACGGCTGCTCCCCTCCAGATACTCGATGGTTTTGTCGGTATAATAATCGACGCTGTGACCGGCATAGGTGCGTGTCTCGCCATTCTCGATATAGGTGCCGTTCCAGAAATCGGTGACATGGCCGTGCGGGTTGGTCACCCAGTGCTGGAAGCCGATTTGCGGGTTTTCCGGCGCGCCCATATGGTATTTGCCGATCAGCGCGGTTCTATAGCCGTTTTCCCCGAGGATCGCGGGCAGGGTGGCGAACGCATCGAGCGGATTCCAGTTTTCCGGCCACATATGGCGCAAGCGGTCGTCGATCCATGTGTGGATCCCGTGTTGCGAGGGCATCAGGCCGGTCATGACCGAGGCCCGACAGGGCGAACACATGCCGTTCACGCAAAAGGCGTTGTCGAACTGGAAGCTCTCGGTGGCGAAAGCGTCGATATGCGGCGTGCGGATTTCGTCATTGCCGTAACAGCCCAGCAACTCGGCCGGCTGGTTGTCGGTCATGAACATCAGGATATTGGGGCGCATACCGTTTCCTTCGACAATTTTCCTCCGGCACTGCAATAGTTCGCAATGCCTGACAAAAACCTGATAACATCAATTCCGGGAATGGTGTATTCTTTCGCTCGCGGATTTCCGGTCCGCAGGCGGGGCAGACACAAAAATCTTGATCGAATGATAAAAAAATGCGTGAATACGCGCAGAATAACCAGAAAAGACCCACACCAACAGGAGAAAACGACAATGAGACCACTCAAATACCTTACCCGCCGCAGCGTGATCGCCGGCGCGGTGGCCCTCGGGATGGCGTTCTCGGCCAGTGCGGCTGTCGCGCAGACCAAAGTTGCCGGAATTTTCACCCTGCCGGTAGACCAGCAATGGATCAGCCGCATCCACATCGCGCTGAAGGCGGCCGAGGAACGGGGCGATATCGAATATGTCTATTCGGAAAACGTCTCCAACACCGACTACGAGCGCGTGATGCGCGAATATGCGGAGCAGGGCGTGGACCTGATCGTGGGCGAGGTCTTCGGGCTTGAACGCGCCGCGCGCAAGGTGGCGCTGGACTATCCCGACACCGCCTTCCTGATGGGGTCGTCCTTCAAACCGCAGGAGCCGAACTTCTCGGTTTTCGACAACTTTATCCACGAGCCGAGCTACCTGTCCGGCATGGCGGCCGGTGCGGCCAGTGAATCGAACGTCATCGGCATGGTCGGCGGTTATGCGATCCCCGAGGTCAACCGCCTGATGAACGCCTTCATGGACGGGGCGCGCGAAACCAATCCGGACGTGAAGTTCCTCGTGACCTTCATCGACAGCTGGTATGATCCGCCCAAGGCCAAGGAAAGCGCCTTCGCCATGATCGATGCCGGTGCCGACGTGCTTTATGCGGAGCGTTTCGGGGTGTCCGACGCGGCGGTCGAACGCGGCGTGAAGGCTGTGGGCAACGTGATCGACACCTCGGGCGACTATCCGGGCACGATCCTTGCATCCGCGCTCTGGCATATGGAGCCGACCATCGACAAGGCGATCGAGGCGGTGAAATCCGGCACCTATACGGCGGATGACTACGGCCAGTACAGCTTCATGAAATATGGCGGCGGTTCCGTTGTCATCGATGAATCGCTGGTGCCGGAAGATGTGGTGAGCGCGATCCGTGCCAAGGAAGAGGCCATCAGGAACGGCAGCTTCACGGTGAACATCAACGACGAAGCACCTGTTTCGGACAAATAGTATCGGAAGGGCCGGGGTTTCCCGGCCCTCTTTCCCATGACAAACGAACTCGTATTATCGCTCAGGAACCTTTCGAAGCGGTTCGGTGATGTGGTCGCCTGTGACGGCGTCAGCATTGATCTGCATCGTGGCGAGGTGCTTGCCCTGCTCGGGGAAAACGGCGCGGGCAAGACCACGCTGATGAACATGCTGTTCGGCCACTACATGCCCGACAGCGGCTCTGTCGAGGTGGCCGGAACGGACGGCGCATTGCACCCGTTGCAGCTTGGCCATCCGCAGGCGGCGCTGGAGGCGGGCATCGGCATGGTCCACCAGCATTTCACGCTGGCGGAGAACCTGACTGCGCTGGACAACATTCTGCTCGGCTCCGAAAGCCTCTGGTCCTTCCGCCGCAACCGCGGTGCCGCGCGCAAGAAGGTGCAGGGGATTATCGAACGCTCCGGTCTGGCCGCACCGCTGGACGAGCTGGTCGGCAACCTGACCGTGGGCGAACGCCAGCGGGTGGAGATCCTCAAGGCGCTCTATCGCGACGCCCGCATTCTGGTGCTGGACGAACCCACCGCCGTGCTGACCCCGCAGGAGGCCGACAACCTGTTCGAAAACATCGGCGCCATGACCCGCGACGGGCTGTCGGTGATTTTCATCTCGCACAAACTGCGCGAGGTTCTGGCGTTTTCCGACCGTATCGCCGTGCTGCGCCACGGCAAAAAGGTCGGAGAGATCCCGACCGGCGAGGCCGACGAGCGTATCATCGCCCGCATGATGGTCGGCGCGGATACCGAGGCCACGGCGCGCGAGGCCATGCAGGCCGGCGATCCGGTGCTGGAGCTGAAAAACATTTCCGTTGCGGGCAAAAGCGCGCGCGATTCCCTGCGCGGCGTCTCGCTGACCGTGCGCGCGCATGAAATCGTCGGCATCGCAGGCGTTTCGGGCAACGGGCAGACCGCGCTGGCGCGGCTTGTCTCGGGGTTGCGCAAACCGGATTCCGGCGCGCTGGAGGTCGACGGTCGGCAAATCACGAAATTCGATCCGCAAACCCTGCTGAAGGCCGGTATCGGGCGCATCCCCGAGGACCGCCACCACGACGGCGTCGTCGGCGCGATGAGCGTGGCGGAAAACATGGTTATCGAGCGGCTGGATGCCGGTGACGTGCAGAAACACGGGTTTTTGCGCAAGGCCGCGATCCACGATCATGCGCAGGAACTCTCTGCCGCCTATGACGTGCGCGGCCCCGGTGTGGATGCCGAGGCGCGTCTGCTGTCCGGCGGCAACATGCAGAAACTGATCCTTGCGCGGGTATTCGAATGTTCGCCCCGCCTGATCCTTGCCAACCAGCCGACACGGGGCCTTGACCTTGGTGCCGCGAACGAGGTCGGACGGCGCTTGCTGGAGGCCCGCGCCCGCGGGGCCGGTGTGCTGCTGATTTCCGAAGACCTCGACGAGGTGCTGGCGCTGGCCGACCGCATTGTCGTCATCCATGACGGCGAACTGATCGAGGCCCGTACCACGGACCGCGAGGCCATCGGCCTGATGATGGCAGGAGAACACGCATGATACGCATCGAACCCCGCAGCTCCGTCCCGCGCGCCCTGAAATACGGTGTGCCGGTCCTCTCGGCCCTGATCGCGCTGGCGCTCGCCGCCATCCCGTTGCTGCTGGCCGGTGCCAATCTGGCCGAGGCCTACGGCAAGATGTACACGGGTGTTTTCGGCTCGATGTTTTCCTTTACCGAGATGCTCACCCGTGCCACCCCGCTGATTTTCACCGGTCTGGCGGCGGCGCTGGCCTTTCGCGCCAAGCTCTGGAATATCGGGGCGGAGGGGCAGCTTTACCTCGGCGCGCTGGCCGCCGCGGCCATCGGCACCGGCCTGATCGACGCGCCCGCCTTTATCCTCGTGCCGCTGATCCTGATTGCCGGCGCGGCGGCAGGGGCGGCGGGGATGGCGGCGCCCGCCTATCTCAAAACCCGTTTCGGCGCGGACGAGGTGGTGACCACCCTGCTGCTGAACTTCATCATCCTGATTTTCCTGCAAATGATGCTGGAGGGCCCGCTGAAAGACCCGATGGGCATGGGCTGGCCGCAATCCGCTCCGATCCTTGACGAGGGCATGTTACCGCAACTGTTGCCGCGGATGCGGGTGCATTGGGGGCTGATACTGGCGCTTCTGGCTGCGGTGATTTCCCAGATCATGCTCGGGCGCTCGGTCTGGGGTTTCAAACTGCGCGCCGTCGGGGAAAACGCCGCCGCCGCGCTCCATGCCGGTATCGGCGTGCGTCGCACCATCATGAGCGCCGCGATCGTGTCCGGCGCGCTCGCCGGACTGGCAGGGGTGAGCGAGGTTGCCGGTCTGAAGGGCTACCTCACCGCCGACCTGTCGCCGGGTTTCGGCTATACCGGTATCGTGGTAGCCATGCTGGCCGGCCTGTCGCCGCTTGGCGTTGTGGCCGCCGCGCTGTTCATCGCCTCGGTCTTTGTCGGCGCGGACAGCATGAGCCGCGCTATCGGCGTATCGAGCTACCTTGCCGATCTGGTTGTTTCCATGTCCCTGATCTCCGTCCTGATCGGCGGATTCGTGGCCCGTTACAAGGTCAGCTTCGGCAATCCGGCGAAAGGGGCGGCGTAATGGATATTCTGCAAATCCTGCTGACCGACACCTTCTGGGAGGCCGCGCTGCGCATCGCCACCCCGCTGATCTTCGGCGTCCTCGGCGCACTGATCTGCGAACGGGCCGGTGTCCTCAATCTGGGGATCGAGGGGATTTTTGTTGCCGGTGCGATGGCCGGATGGCTGGCCGTCTGGCTTGGCGCGGGGCTGTGGGGCGGTATCGTCGTCGCCATGCTGACCGGCGGTTTTTTCGGCCTGATCCACGCCATCCTGACCGTGCCGCTGGGGCTGTCGCAACATGTCTCGGGGCTGGGGGTGACGATGCTGGCCACCTCGGTCAGCTATTTCACCTATCGCACCGCCTTGCCGAACGTGTCCTCCCCGCCGCGGATCGAGCCGTTCCGCCCGCTCGATATTCCGGTGCTGTCCGACATCCCGTTCCTCGGTCCCGTCC
>WFTU01000408.1 GCA_015485375.1 Paracoccaceae bacterium
AAATAATGATTTGATTTCCGTGCGTTGCGAAAAATTCACCAAATCGGCGCAGTCAACAGGTTCAGAGAATGTCGACCCGGAGAGACCGATTTCGTGCTTTTGGCGCGGGAGAAGGTGAACAGCCCCTCCCGCATAACCCTCGAAAACAACAGAAAAATCCAAGCGCGGGCAAGGCCAGAGAACCAGTTCGGGCGAGCAAGTGGCGGAGGGGACGGGACTGGTAGCGAACGTTCTCAATGGCCTCGCCAAGGGCATGCGCAGCATATTCAGGTCGCCAAATTCTGTCTTCCTTGATCCTTGCGCGCGGCTAAGATCCTGCCCGCAGCATCAAATACGCATCAAAGAACCGCAATATCTATCGGATTACCGCCTCTTCTCCACTATTCTCGGCAGCAATAGCCGTGTCTTGATGGGAAAACGGTTCATCCCATCTGCTCAGGAGATCTTTTGTGTTTAAACCGCGCTGGTTGCGCTTGTCTTTAACAATAGAACCCGGCCAGAACGGATGCCGGCCGGGCCTGTTCTTCCTTTTCTGGATCAGTCGCAGACCCACTTCATTGTGTGGAAATTGTACTCGAAACTTTGCATCGGCACCCACTGGAAGCCTTGCAAGCAGTCGGAAAACGCGTTCTGGCTTTCCTGGGTCAGAACAAAGACGTCGGATTGGTCGCTCACCAGCCGCCGCTGCAGTTCCTTGTAGATGCCATTCTGTTTTCCGACATCCGCCGTGCTACGTGCCTCTTCGATCAGCTCGTCGATTTCATCGTTCAACACCCATTCCATGGACGCCCACGTGCCTTTTGCCCGCGAATCGTACTGGTTGAAAAAGAAGCTGTCTGGGGACGGATAGGTCGCCCCGAAGAAAACTTCGTTGATCGCCGGGGTCGTCTCCGGACTATTCGCAAGTTCCGTCATCCGGTTCCACGGCTCGGGCTTGAGGGTGGTTTCGAACCCGATCTGATCGAGATTCGACTTCATCAGCAGCGCAATTTCCTCTTCAAAGGAAAGCCCCGCGACATACATGATTTCAATCGGAATCGCCGAGCCACCACCGTATTTACTGGACGCTACCAGGTCACGAGCCTTGTCCAGGTCAAAAGACGGTTCCGGCAATTCATCCAGATACGCACCGGCAAAAACCTTGGGAAGCGGTCCGGCCAGCGGTGCTCCCGGCAACAACGCGGTACGAATCGTGTTGTAGTCGGTCGCCATGGCGATCGCCTTGCGGATATTCACGTCATCCGTGGGCGCCACCTGGTGATTTAGCTTGAAATAGAAGTTGGTGGCCGTCGGATAGGAAACGATACGGTAACCATCCATTTTGCCGATGGCCTGATAGGTTTCCAGCGCTTGTGCATCCGACGACATTGACAACACCCCCGAGGCCGCCAGCGCTTTTACGGTCGCTTCTTCGTTGGTGACGACGAAATGCACTTCGTCGATGGCTTGGTTATCCCATCCCAGATGATAGCCATCGTATCTCTTGATCGTCATCGAGGCACCGCGTTCCCAGTTGTCAAGCATGAACGCTCCGGCCCCAATGCTGTTGTTGGCCAGGTAGTCTTGCGACCAGGGATCGTCCGCGCTCTTGTGAGCTTCGGCAACATCGCTGTTGATGACAAACAGGATCGGTGTTGTTGTCAGGAATGGCGTATAGACCTTTTTCAGGTTGAACTGCACCGTGCGGTTATCCAAGGCGGTTACCGAATTTTCATCCAGGACGCCATCGAACAGGTAGGCTGGCCCCTGGTTCAGAGCCATCAGCCGCCTCACGGAATAGACCACATCCTTGGCTTCCACCGGGGAACCGTCCTGAAACGTGGCCCCCTGTTTCAGCTTGAACGTATAGGTCAGGGTATCATCCGAAACGTTCCAGCTTTCGGCCAGAAGAGGCAGGATGTTGCCGGCCGAATCCAGCGTCGTCAGCGCGTCATAGAGGTTCACACTGGCCATGTACTCGGTGTAATCGTTGATCTTTGCCGGGTCGATCGTTCCGAATATCTGAACGACGTTGACCGTTGCAACATTCTTGGCCAAAGCCTGACCGGCCAAGAGTGTCGTCGCCGCAAGCGCGGCCAACATTCCTGTTTTCCAGAGTTTCGCGTTTAGCATCTTATCCTCCTTGTCGTGGTTTGGTTGGTTCTTGGTTGATTAGTTTGTCGCGTTCAGACTTTTGATCGGCTGGTAGTCGAGCGCATAACCGAAGTAACGCGGTCCGACCAAATCGAGCCCCGCCACGCTGCGCCATTGGCCGTCGCAGGGGAGACCAAAGACGATCACCCTGAAACCATACCGGATCTGTTCGGTGGTGATCGGCTGTCCGGTTTCAAGGTCCAGAAGGCAAATCAGATCGGGGGTCATGGCGCGTGGGGCGCCATCGGCGGAACGCGCCAGCAAGAACTCATTTTGGAATTCCAGCGTGATGGTATCGCCCTGATCAGGGCCCAAACCCTCTATCTTGCAAGTCCCACGAGCAAAGCCGCCCTCGGTGCGCCGGTCTACATCCACTACACGCCCTTCGAAAAGGCGCACACCGTTCAGGTCGCGCGCCAACATGTCGGCGGGGTTTCTGTTCGCCGCCTGTTCCGAACGGATGATTTGACCGACCGAGTTGATCAGGGACATCGACCCACGCAACACTGATTTTTTCGCCTCTGCGCCGGTCATCGGGTAAAGCGCGATCAGCCCGGCCCCACCCATTTCCACGGTGATGACGCGAGCGAATTTCTCGGTCGAAAGGTTATCGACCGTATTGAGCACCAGCGAGTTTCCCTTTTCATCGGCCATCACCATAGGACAGGCCGAGATGCCATGCATGGTCATCGAAACCATCTGAAGTTCGGGAAAGGCGCGCCCCATGCCATCGCCGTCAATGATTGGCAGGCCCGCAGCCGCCGCAACCGCAATCGGGATCGTCGAATTCAAGCCGCCTGCCTCGATACAGAAGACCGCCGCAGCACGTTTGCCCAGATAGGCCTGCAGCGCCTCCAGCGCCGCATTGGCTTCCGTACCGCGCGGAAGTTTTTCCAGCATCACGGTCGGCGCTCCCATCATCGCCACCGGCACGACGAGCGCATCATCGTCCAAATCCTCGACGTCGATCACCTCCACCGGGCCGTTATCCGCGATGGCCTGTTCCGCCATGAGCCTTCCGATGTAAGGGTCACCACCGCCGCCAGTGCCCAGAAACGCGCCGCCCAAGGCGATGTTCGTCATGTCGTCTCGTTCGATTTGCCTTATGGGTTCACGTGGCATCGCAGGGCTCCATCTTCTTGCTGCGGGGCATCGGGGAATAGGTGGTATCTTGGTAGCCAAATGCAGCCGGGCCGACGACTTTCAGTGCCAGATCGGCGCGCAGAAGATCATGGCACGGCAAAGCCAGAACCGCGATCCGCTGACCATAACGCAACACCTCGGTGGTGATGGGCAGACCGGTATCAACATCCAGCACCACGATCAGGTCCGGTACACATACCTCAACGACATCATTGCGCCGGAACACCAAAAATTCGTTCTGAATATCAATGCGGCCGCGCTCACCGGCAAATTCGCCGAACCCATCGACAAGCACATGTCCCACCGCGAAACCGCCTTTCAGATGGCGTTTCAGGTCGGTGATCTTGCCAGTCATCAGCAATTGGCCATCCTCATGTGCGAGAACTGCCTCTATGGGATTGCTGTTGTCACGTCGGGCGCTCAAGACGGCGCGCCCCAGCGATAACGCCTGGGTGACAGTATCGGGTACCGCCGCCGTTTTGACATAGGCGCCACGCATCGGGGCCATCGCTATTCCGGCGGCCGCCCCCATCGCCACCACATTGGCACGTGCAAGCGTTTCAACCCAGACCTCGCTACGGGTACTCTTGATGATGACGACATTTCCTTTTTCATCAGCCATCGCTGCCGGCGTCGAGCAATGGCCGTAGATCGACCATGTGCACATCTGCATTTCCGGAAAAGCTCGCCCCATGCCATCGCCGTCGACAACCGGAATACCGGCCTGCGCCGCGGTCAACATCGGCTCCATCGCATTGGCGCCGCCGATTTCAGACGAAATCAACGCGTCGATCCTGACGTTCAGGTTTTCTTCCAGCGCACGCATCGCACGCAGACATTCTTCGCCCTGTTCTATCTTTTCGACGCCAACCACCGGTGCGCCAATACCGCCAAGGGACACCACTAAGGCATCGTCATCCAGTTCGTCGAGCGGGATCACCTCGATCTTGCGCCCGCGCCGCAATTCCTCGCGGCATCGCAACTTGCCGATATACGGGTTTCCCCCTCCTCCGGTACCAAGAATGGCCGCCCCGATTTCGATGGCCTCCAGATCTTCGTCATGTATTCCGCGCAGCCTACTCATGAAGATCACCGACAACCTTGAGGCGGATGCGCGTCGCGTTGCCCGGCAAATAGGCCAAGGGTACGTCTTCCTGATCGAGCAGTGCGATAGTGTCAGGATTCGCCCCGGCCGCGATCGCCTTTTCCGTGGCTTCCTTGCGAGCGGCCTCCAATGCCGCGTCCCGGCTCATCTCGGACAGGTTGAAAATGCGGTCAACTTCACCGCTGATCTGACCGATCGCGGCCCCGACGGCATTCGCGACCGAGAAATGATCAGGGCGGAGAACCGGAAGATCGCCGACATGGTCCGGGATAAGGATACTGCCGCCCCCTACTGCAAGGACCGGAATCGGATCTGGTGAAACCCGCATGCGTTCCACGGCATTGGTCACCATTTCGTCAATCTTGCCCTTGATGGCTTGTAATTTTTCCTGCCCCAGCGAGCGTGCCGGGGACGGATCGCCGATGTCGGCAAGCCCCAGCCCCACCGCAACGTCGGTCGCCGTGAGCGTGCCGCCGCCAAACAGCAGGCCCTCGGTCTGGATCCGATACCCGACCGAGCGAGGCCCGATCGTGATCTCTTCGGCGGGATCGATGATCGTGCCACCTCCCAGAGCAATGGAATAGACGTCGGGCATGCGGAAGTTCGTGCGCACGCCGCCCACATCGACGGTCGTGCTTGCCGGGCGCGGAAACCCATGCACCAATGCCCCTACATCGGTCGATGTCCCACCGACGTCAGCGACGATGGCGTTTTTTTCGCCAGTCAGGAACGATGCGCCACGCATCGAATTCGTCGGACCTGAGGCAAAGGTCAACACCGGATAGGCCTGCACGAATTCCGCACCCATCAGGGTCCCGTCGTTCTGAGTGATGAAATACGGGCAGGTCAGGTTCAGAGACGCAAGCGCTTTGCCGAACGCCGCAACGGTACCTGCGCTTAGCTTGCGCAGCGATGCGTTCATGATCGCCGCATTTTCACGTTCGAGGATCCCCAGTCGGCCTATCTCGCTCGACAAGGTGAAATCGGCGTTGGGCAACCGTTTTTTCAAAGTGGCCATTGCCCGCTTTTCCATGTCATCATTGACCGGGCTGAAAACCGAACAAATTGCCACTGAGTCGATTCGATCGGCGGCGATTTCATTCGCGATGCGAGTCAATTCGTCTTCGTCCAGAACGGATATTTCGCGCCCGTCGAATTCATTTCCGCCGTGCGCCATCCAGTATTTTCCGCCAACCGCCTCGCGAATATCGTCGGGCCAGTCCACCATAGGCGGAAGACTCTGGGCCGCGGGCAGGCAAAGACGAACGGCCGCCGTTCGCGACAGATGGCGCCGCTCCACCACCGCATTGGTAAAGTGCGTCGTGCCAATCATCACGGCGCTGACATCGCGATTGGAAATTCCGGTTTCGTCCAGAACCTTTCGTAAGCTCTCAACGACACCGGACATCACGTCTTCGGTCGTTGGAGACTTAACCCCGATCACGATCTGGTCGCCCTGCATGATAACCGCATCCGTGTTGGTGCCGCCTACGTCGATTCCTATTCGGTACATGTCGTTCCTCGTCGGTTTACAGGGCCGTGCTCTTGGCTAGCACTGCCTCTCGTTCTGATTTCTGGACCTTAGGTTTGAGGTGTGCCTCTTCATCCGAGACCACGGGAATTGCCGCCAGGAGCGCGCGCGTATAGACGTGTTGCGGGCTCGTAAACACATCGCGTGTAGGACCCTGCTCGCAGATTTCTCCACGAAACATGACAGAGACGCGATTGCAGAAATTGCGCATCAGGCTGAGATCGTGCGAGATGAAAACATAGGTCAACCCCAGTTCGTCGCGCAGACGATGCAAGAGGTCTATGACTGTGCTTTGAACCAGCACATCCAGCGCCGATGTAGGTTCATCCAGCACAAGGATCCTCGGATGGACCGAAAGGGCGCGCGCTATGGCAATGCGCTGTTTTTGGCCACCCGACAGTTCATGCGGATACATTGACCCATACGACGCCGGCAGATCCACCATTTCCAGCAATTCGCCAATACGGCGTGTAATTTCGGCGGTGTCGAGACCGCTGAACTTGAGCGGCACGGACAGTTGCTGCATCACCGTTCGCTTGGGATTGAGCGAAGACCCCGGATTTTGATAGACGATCTGGACGAGCTTGCGAAAATCTGCGGTCCCGGCCACATCAGTGACCCGGCGCCCGCCAATCATGATCTCGCCCGCGGTAGGCGGATGCAGCCCCAACAACATCTTGGCCAGTGTTGTCTTGCCCGAGCCGGACTCGCCGGCAATCCCGAATATGTCGCCTTCTTCAATGGTCAAATCGACATTCTTGACCGCCTGCACGAGACCCACCGGGCGATTGAACAGACCGCCCCGGCGGGTGAAATCCTTCGAAACGTTCCGGACTTCGATGAGCGGATTTCCCGCGTGTGAGTTCATCACATCACGCACACGCGATCCGAAAAGCGGCGGAACACTTTCCATCAACTTGCGCGTATAGGGATGTGCGGGACGCGCGAAGATCTGCTCGCGTGGACCGTGTTCGACGATCCGGCCCCGCTCCATCACGTAAACACGGTCTGATGTTTCCCGCACCACCCCCAAATTGTGCGTAATCAGGAGAAGGGAAAGCCCCTCCTCGCGCACTAGCGCGTTCAGAAGATCAAGAATCTCCTGCTGGGTGGTCACATCTAGCGCCGTACCCGGTTCGTCGGCAATCAACAGGCGCGGCTTGTTTAGCAGCGCCATCCCGATCAGAACCCTTTGCCGCATGCCACCCGACAGCATCAACGGGTAGGCGGAAAAAATTTCTTCGCCTTCCGAAAGCTGAACCTTGGCCAATGTCTCGAGGATCAAGGCCTTGCGTCCGGCCCTTGTGCTCTTGCGCCCCAGACGAAGATCGGCATAGCGCACGATATCATCCATCTGCCGACCGATGGTTAACACCGGGTTGAACGAGAGCATAGGATCCTGAAGGATTATCGAAATGCCGGCGCCCTTGATCCGGTTGCGGGCGCCTTTGGAAAGCGTGAGCAGATCCTGCCCCTCGAACCGGATCGAACCACGCTCGACGCGTGCCGGCGGTATCGGCAGGGTGCCAATGATCGCCCGCATGGTCACGGTTTTGCCCGAGCCCGATTGACCGATTAGCGCCACACGCTCACCGTCGCCAACCATCAAGCTGACATCATGGATCACCTGTGCGCGCCTCGCGTAGGTGGTAAAGCTGATATCCAGCCCATCGACTTCGAGGATCGGAGCGCTCAATTCAAACCTCCACATCCATCATGTCGCGCAGCCCGTCTCCCAGCAGGTTGAACCCCAGAATCGCATAGAGAATGGCCAGCCCGGGCATCAGCGCTTCCCACCAGAATTGCGGTAAATACTCGGCCCCGGTCGAAACCATCGTGCCCAAGTCAGGTGTCGGCGGATGCACTCCCAGCCCCAGAAACGACAGCGTTGCGCCGAAGAGGATGACGAAACCGGCATCCAGAGAAATCTTTACGGAAATGGCCGATACGCAATTGGGCAGAAGTTCACGAAATAGAATATGTACATGACTTGCGCCTGCGATCTTGGCTGCCTCAACATAGTCTTCATTCATCTGAGCCTTGACGATCCGAAAGATCAACCGCGTGTGCCAGGTCCACCAAAGCATCGTTATTGCGATCATCGCATTGACTAGGCTTGGTGACAGAACAGCAGTGATTGCAAGCGCCATTGCCAGAGGAGGAACCGCCAGCATCACGTCGGTAAACCGCATTATGGCGAATTCCACCCATCCTTCGAAATATCCAGCCAAAAGACCGAGCGTTACACCAAATGGAACAGAAAAACCCAAGACTCCGACGACCAGCAAAAGAGACACGCGATAGCCAAAAATGACGCGCGTAAATATATCGCGCCCAACATTGTCGGTGCCCAACCAGGCCGCTGCGCTAGGAGGTTTGTGGCGTTGCAGAAAATCGACATACGACCCGGCCGACTGCGGGGATGGCGCGATCCAGGGCGCAAACACCGCCGCGAAGACAACCGATAGCACGATTGTCGCGCCCACTAGCGCTGCTGGGTTTCGCGAGAAGCGAAACCATGCCATCTGGCGACTGGTCATATGCCTGTGCCCTGTATCCACGGAAGCGGCGCTTTCATTCGGGCCGTTGGTCATCTTTTTGCACCTTCGCGCAGACGGTGGCGGGGGTCGAGAATGCCCAGCAGAATGTCAATGAGAAGATTCGCAATGACGAAAAATATGCCCGACACCAGCACCACGCCGATCACCGCGTTGAGATCCTTCTGGAGTATGGTGCGGACGCCGTAGCTGGCGATGCCCGGCCAGCTGAACACGAACTCGACAACAAATGCATTGCCAATCAATGAAGCGAACTCGAGCCCCAGTATGGTCAATGGCGCGATTGCTGCGATACGTAGCATATAGCGGAATGTCACCACCCATTCCGGCACGCCATAGGCCCGTGCGGACTCGATGAAATCGCGTCGGCTGACATCGATCATCGAGGACCGTGTTATCCGCATCACCTGCCCGACACCGCCGGCCGCCAGTGCAAGCGAGGGCAGGATGATATGGCGTAAGGCATCCTTGAACACATCCCAGCGCCCGTCCAGAACAGAATCCAGCAGGATCAATCCCGTTTTCGAGGCCTCATACTCGAGGTTGGAAGCGAGCCGACCGGTAACGGGAAAGAATTGCAACTGATAGCTTGCCACCAGTTGCAGGATGATCGCCAGCACGAACCCGGGCGTCACCACGCCGATCAGCGACAGGATGCGCGAAACGTTGTCCACCCAGGTATCACGATAGACCGCGGCCATCACGCCGAGCGGAATAGACAAGCCTATTTCGAGTATGATCGTGAAAAAAACCAGTTCGACTGTCGCCGGCAAGGCCTGGAGAATGTCCTGCATAACCGGGCGACTGGTCAGAAGGGATGTCCCCAAGTCGCCTTGCGCCAACCCGACAAGGTAATTCCAGAGCTGGAGGAAAAAGTTCTCGTCAAGCCCCATTTCTCGGCGCAGTTCCGCCACCTGATCTGGCGTGGCAAGCGGGCCAAGCGCAATGCGCGCTGGATCTCCCGGAACGATCCTGGCGATCACGAAAATCAGCACGGCAAGGCCAAACATGACCAAAAGTAACGTAGCCGCCCGTTTCGCTAAATAAGTTGCCATCCATCACCTTCCGCTATCAGGCTGGCACAAAATCCTTCTTTTTAGCAGGACTAAAAATGGCTAGGATTATCTCAAAATGGCTAATATTTTTGAATTGTTTCAATTGGTGCCGTTTTTTCAATAAGTTCTCCGCGTTTTGATACACAGTAAACGCGAAGAAGCTGCGAAACATGGTACTTTATCGCCGCCTCCGACAGGCCCAGTTTGCGCGCTATCTGCTTGTTGGTTGCACCGTTTCGAAGCGCCATCAACACACGCATTCTCTGCGGAGAGATTCCGCGGCCGGCAAGTTCTTCGGGCACACTGTAGCTTGCCTGAATCAACCGGTGGATATGCCGGGCCATACGCGCCAGTTGCCTATGCCCACGCGCGAAGGAACCGGTCGCCAAACGCGGTGACACTTTCGAGACAACCTCTCGATGTTCAAGAAATATCTCGGAGAGACCCTGATTCACCGCCAGTCGCATGGCCCTCTCTACATGCTGGCGCATTAGAGCCGGCTGACGGTTCTTGTGCGCCACCGATGCCTTGACCAATTCCATCACAACCCTCTGGCGCAGGGTCATGTGAGCGCCAGACATGGTTTGCAGCACTTCCGACGGTGCTAGCTTGGCCGTCACTGTTTCATGAATCGCTTGCCCAATAGCGCTGAATATCCCGTGCTGGCGCGCCTCTTCGACAGCGTGGCGTGCCTCTTCCACGCGACCATCAAGCAAATTGATGTTTGCTTGAACCACATCAAGTGCTACGGAAAATTCACCCTGGCTTCGATGATAATCCACCTGGCTTTCCCGCAGAAATTCCAGCGCCGCGGCGCGTCCTTTAAGGAAAAAGAGGCTCATGGCACCGATCCGGCAAATCTGAACGGTGATCTCTGCGGTGTTTTCCCAGCGAACCAGTTGGCGCCGAATTTCTTCGGCTCGCGTGGGAATGTGATCAAGCCGGCCCTGTTCAAAATCTATTGCCAGGCGAACAATTTCCATGATTTCCCGATCTGAGCCGTATGAAACCCCGGCTTCGTCAAGAAATCGCGACGCCGCGCTCAGATGCCTCCGGGAAATCTTCAGCTCACCGGTGACGACCGAAAGATCCGCCAAGTGTTGATGGATGAAAAACTGCAGGTAGGGCTTTCCGGCGCGCCGATAGCTGTCAAGCGCCCGGCGGCCGAAACTGCGCGCTTCCTCGATGCGGTTGAGACGCACGAACACCAGAAGCATGCAATTGTAATAGATGCCTTCAGTCAACGGCCGGTCGACCGGCAAATGGCTTTCGAGATTGATCCAGCGTTTCACCTTGTCGGGCGTCAGGTGTTCTCCCAATCTAATCCCAACGCTCAATTCGATGAAGTCGAACAGGTATGTTTTTCGAAATCGAAGCGCGCCGTCATCCAGTATCGCCTTGGCCCGGCGCGCGCGCCCCTGTTTCGAAAGATGTTCGCAATAGAGCCCGAAGAAGAGCTCGCTCTCCAGATGCGTGTCCCCGGGCAAGGCGTCGATAATCCGCGCCAGAGGGCCGTAGCCATGCAGGAAGGCAAATTCCAATCCGCCAAGACCTTGCAACAGGCTTTCGGCGGCCTTGACTTGACCCTGCTGCAATCGCTGCAGGATTTCAGTTTCTATGCCGTGATCCGGCTCAGCGGCAGGCGTATAGGAACCTGAACGAGAGGTCATTTCGCACCTTGGCCGCTTCTCTTTTCGTAAATAGGATCAGCAACTCGGCTGGAAGCAGTATCATCACCGCC
>WFTU01000409.1 GCA_015485375.1 Paracoccaceae bacterium
CCTGTCATCGCCTCGGGCGGCGTATCCTCGATGGACGACCTGAAAGCCCTGAAAACCTGCGGCGCCCCGCTTGACGGCGCGATCTCCGGCCGCGCCCTCTATGACGGCGCGATCGATGTGGCCGAGGCCGCCGCCTATCTGAAAGGACCGGCATGAAAGTAACCGGAAAAACCGCATTCGGCTGGGCGCTCGTTGCCCTGCTGGTGTTTGCCTTCCTGCCGTTTCTCGTAACCCTTGCCTCCGGAGCGCTCTCCTGGGCCTGTGCCTCCGCGTCCTTCAGGGACAGTTTCGAGGGCCTGTGCCAATCCCTGCCCGGGCTCTATTTCGTCGGGTTTGCCTGGTTTCCCTATACCCTCGCCCTTGGTGCCATCGGGGCGGCATGCCTGTTTGTCCTGCGTTTTATCGTCCACAAACGCCGCGCCGGATAGGCCGCCGCACCTGTTGCGCCACCCGCTCCGGTCTGCTCATTGGCATCCTTGAGCCACTGTTGTATATCGACACCGGATTCACCACTGCCTGCACGGAAAGCCGGACACATGACGGACACCCAAGCCCAGAACCTGCACATCGAGGAGGACGCCAGATCCACCGGCACATGTGATTGCTGCGGCCACGAAACCGTCAGCCTGTCCGGTTTTGTCTCGGACGGCGCCGCGCCGCTGGCCGCCTATTTCGTCGCCTACACCTCGGGCCAACCCGATCACGGCGCGGAATTCACCTTTATCACCGGCGACTGGGCCAACGAAGCCACCGCGAAGGACCGTTACGTCATCGTCCTGCTGCACTTTCCCGGCCGCGGCTTTATGATCGACAGCGATGTCGCAACGAAAAAGGCCAACATGCGGGAACTGGCGAGCAATTTTCTGGATCGCGACGATATTGTCGGCTCGGATTTCGCGGACAAGCTGTTCGGAATGGTCGATGCTGTCTACACACGCGATTCCCGTCTGGACGAACTGAGAAACTGGAAACCCGATGCTTAAAACCCGCATTATCCCCTGCCTCGACGTCAAGGACGGCCGCGTGGTCAAGGGCGTCAACTTCCTCGACCTGATCGACGCGGGCGACCCCGTGGAATCGGCCAAGGCCTATGACGCCGCCGGTGCCGACGAGCTTTGCTTCCTCGACATCGCCGCGACGCTGGAAAACCGCGGCACCATGTATGACCTCGTGTCGCGCACGGCCGAGCAATGCTTCATGCCGCTCACCATCGGCGGCGGCGTGCGCACGCCCGAGGATGTGCGCAAACTGCTGCTGGCAGGGGCGGACAAGGTCTCCTTCAACTCCGCCGCCGTCGCCAATCCGGATGTGGTGGCCGAGAGCGCCAACAAATTCGGCAACCAGTGCATCGTGGTCGCTATCGACGCCAAAACCGTGTCGGACGGCAAATGGGAGATTTTCACCCACGGCGGCTCGAAACCCACCGGAATCGACGCGGTGGAATTCGCGCGTCTGGTCGAAAGCAAGGGCGCAGGGGAAATCCTGCTGACCAGCATGGACCGCGACGGCACCAAGGCGGGCTTCAACCTGCCCCTCACCCGCGCCATCGCGGATGCTGTCAAAATCCCTGTCATTGCCTCCGGCGGTGTTGGAAACCTGCAACATCTGGTCGAAGGCGTCACCATCGGCCATGCCTCCGCCGTTCTTGCCGCTTCCATTTTCCATTTCGGCGAGTATACAATCCGCGAAGCCAAGCAATACATGCAGGAGGCCGGCGTGCCGGTAAGACTATAATGGCCAATGTGCTGACCCGCCTCGCGCGGAAAATCGAGAGCCGCAAGGGCGGCGACGAGAAAAAATCCTATGCGGCGAAACTGTTTTCGCGCGGCCCGGAAAAATGCGCCGAGAAATTCGGCGAGGAAGCGGTCGAGGCCATCATCGCCGCAGCCAAGGGCGACGTGAAAAACCTGACCGAAGAGGCCGCCGATGTCCTGTTCCACATGCTGGTCATGCTGTCCTCGCGCGGCGTGAAGTGGGAGGACGTGCTGGGCGAACTCGAACGTCGCGAGGGCGTCTCCGGCATCGTCGAGAAACAGTCGCGCAAGAAATAGCCCGCGGCGTCACTTTCGCGCCGCCCTTGACCCGCCCGTGGAATTGAGGGAAGCCTTTTCCCGAAAGGTTCCCTCCATGCCAACGCCCATCATCCCCTCCGACGAAGGTCCCACCGCGCTGCCGGTGCCGCCCGCACCCGTGATCGACAATTTTCGTGCGCTGGTCTGGATCCTGATCTCGGTCGTCAGCGCCAGCCTGATGACCATCGCCGTGCGGCAGGTCTCGCTGGAAATCGACAGCCGGATGATCGTGCTGCTGCGCGCCGGAATCACCACGCTGCTGATCCTCGCCGCGCTGGTTGTCGCCAGCCCGCTGCGCCGCCAGATGCGATTCTCGCGCCCCGTTTTGCACCTGTTTCGCGGCACGCTGATCGGCCTGTCCACGCACCTCGGCTTCTACACGATCTCCAACATCCCGCTGGCCACGGCGACGGTGCTGTTTTTCATGGCCCCGATCTTCGCCACCATTTTCGCCAGCCTGATCCATGGCGAGAAAGTCGGCCCCCGCCGCTGGAGCGCGGTCAGCGCCGGTTTCATCGGCGCGGTTATCATCCTGCGCCCGGGTTTCTCCGAATTCCACCCCGCCATGCTCACCGCCATCGGCAGCTCGTTCCTGTTCGCGCTGGCCCTGACCCTGTCGCGCAATCTGGCCCGCGCCGACGGAGTCCTGTCCACCTATTTCTCCTCCGTGGTCATCACCACAATCATCACCCTGCCGATCGCCATGCCGGTCTATGCCCTGCCAACGGACTGGATCACATGGGCCGCCACCGCCGCGCTGGTCATCACCGGCGCCATTCGCGGATACGCCGACACCGCCGCCTATCACCACGGCGACGCGAGCCTGCTGGCCCCTGTCACCTACCTGCGGCTGGTGCTGATCTCGCTCGGTGGCTATCTGCTGTTCGGGGAAACGCCTGACGCCGCCACCTTTGCCGGTGCCGCCATCATCATCGCGGCAACACTCTATATCGCGCAGCGGGAAAACAAATTGCGTAAGATGAAAAACTAGAACGTCTTGCGCGCCTTCAGGGCCGCCGTGATCGTCCCGTCGTCGAGGTAATCCAGCTCCCCGCCAATCGGCACGCCCTGCGCCAGCGAGGTCACAACCGCCCCGCTCCCCTCGAGTTGGTCGGCAATGTAATGCGCCGTAGTCTGCCCGTCGATCGTGGCATTGAGCGCCAGCACCACCTCGCGCACGCCGCCCTCCGACACCCGCCGCGCCAGCAGCGGAATACGCAATTCCTCCGGTCCGACTCCGTCGAGCGCCGAAAGCACCCCGCCCAGCACATGATAGCGCCCCTTGAAGACCGAGGCCCGCTCCATCGCCCAGAGGTCGGCCACATCGCCCACCACACAAATCAGGCTGTCGTCCCGCTTCGGATCACTGCAAATACCGCAAACCTCCGAGGTGCCGACATTGCCGCAGGTCACACATTCCCGCGCCGTCACCGCCACCTCGGCCATCGCCTGTGACAGCGGTTCCAGCAACACGGAACGCTTCTTGATCAGTTGCAGCACAGCCCGGCGCGCCGAGCGCGGGCCGAGGCCCGGCAGCTTCGCCATCAGATCGATCAGACGGTCAATCTCTTTGCCGGCGTTATCCGCCATCTACATGCCCGGAAATTTCATGCCCTCGGGCAACGGCATGCCTTCGGTCGCCTTGGCCATCTCGGCCTGCGCGGCCTCGGCAGCCTTCGCCTGCGCTTCCTTGATCGCGGCAAGGATCAGGTCCTCGACCACTTCCTTGTCCTCCGGCATGAACAGCGAGGGATCGATATTCAACCCCTTCAGTTCACCCTTGGCATTGGCCGTCGCGGTCACCATCCCGGCCCCCGCCTCGCCCGTCACCAACACATCTTCAAGCTTTTCCTGCGCGGCCTGCACCTTGCCCTGCAGTTCCTGCGCCTGTTTCATCAGCTTGGCCATATCGCCAAGTCCACCCAGTCCTTTGAGCATTTGAACCCCCTTGTTTCCGGTTACCCCAGAAATAGGGGGCGCAGGCGGAAATGGCAATGCGCCGATCAGTTTTCCGGCAGGCTTTCCACCAGCGCATAAAGCTTCACCGCCTCGTTCATCGCAACCAGAACCTTTTCCAGATCATCGGCGATCACCAACCGGTCCTGATCCGAGATTTCCCCGCCTGCGCCCACGGCGGTCAAAACGGCGTTCGGCCCTTCCCAAAGCGTCTGGACTTCCTCCAGCTTGGCACGGATATCCTCGTTCGGCGGCGCGACGACGGCACCGGAAAATCCGACCAGCAACGCATTCAGCGTGGCATTGAAATACTGCAACGTCTCGTTCAGATCGGCGCGGCTGGCCTCGATGTCGATTCCCGCATCGATCAGACAAAAATCCTTGGCGACTTTCTGCGTGAACATGCGCTGGCGACCGGCCAGATCAATGGAGATCGCCAGAATAAGCGGTAAATCCTCGACCATCTCGCCATAGGAACTGGCAATCAGCCCGACAGTTTTATTCATATCGGCCAGCATCGCCAGCCCCGAGGCATTGATCGCCGCGACATTCTCCGCGTCAAGATCACGCCCGTTCAGAACACCCCCCGCACGGGCCCCGAAATCTTCCCAGTCTTTGGTAACGTCGACCAGTCCGGCAATCACCGGCAAATGCGGCTCGGGCGGCAGGCCCAGTTCGGGACTGCCATAGCGCAACGCCTCGTTGGTTTGCGCAAACAGCGTCATGGTCCGGTCAAGTTCGGCCAGATGCCGCTCGGTCTGCACGCCGGCAAAGACAAAACAGGCGTCCTTCGACATGCGCTGCGAAAACATCCGCTGTCGGCCGGCCAGATCAACCCGCCGCTTGGCCATTTCCGCCATATCGCTTTCGGCATAGGCCGGTGCCGCGGTTCCGGCGACCGTGCCGAGAACTATCGCTATTGTTGTAAGACCTTGTAATAATTTCGATAAAAACATCTTGCCCTCGCGGAACCAATTTCGCCTGAGGGTTGCTAACATAAGGATGTTCTAATGTAAACGATTCACTCTTCCGAAAACGGATCGATCGGGTCCCAGCTATCGTCAAGATCGTCGGGATCGATCGGCACGATATCCTCGTTGGCCCCGTCGAACTCCAGCGCCCGGACGTCCTTGATCTCCGCCCCCGGAAAGGCCTCCAGCACCGCCTGCACCATCGGATGCGCGGCGGCCTGCGAATACAGATCGTCCCGCGCCTCGGCCTTCACCTCGCCAATGGTCTTGCCACCGCCTTCGGAAACGACCGAGACGCCCCAGCGCACACCGGTCCAGTTCTGCAACCGCGCCGCCAGCCGCGACGCCAGATCGGCCGGCGCCTGTTCTGTCGGTTCGAACTCGATCCGCCCGGGGGTATATTTCACCAGCCGCAGGTAGTTTTCGACCTCGATCAGCAACTTCATATCCCGCCGCGTGCGGATCAGTGACACCACATCCTCGAACCGTTCATACCGCGCCAGCGCGCCGGCATTGGCCTGCGGCGCCAGCATTGCGCTCGCACCGCCCGAAACGCCCGAGGTCGCCCGCGCATTCGTTCCGCCACTACCCCCGCCGGAAGGCCGCGCTCCTCCGCCACCACCACCCGAAGGCACCGGCGCATTCTGCAACTTGCGCACCAGATCATCGGGCGCCGGCAAATCGGCCACATGGGTCAACCGGATCACCGCCATTTCCGCCGCCATCATGGAATTAGGCGCGCTCGCCACTTCCTCCAGCGCCTTGAGCAACATCTGCCACATCCGCGTCAGTGCGCGCATCGGCAAACCGGTCGCCATCTCCACCCCGCGCGCCCGCTCGTCGGGGTTCACAGTCGGATCCTCCGCCGCCTCGGGCGAGATCTGCACCACGCTCACCCAATGGGTCACCTCGGCCAGATCGCGCAGCACCGCCATCGGATCGGCCCCGTCGGCGTATTGCGAGGACAATTCATTGAGCGCCGCCGCCGTATCACCGCGCATGATCATATCGAACAGGTCCAGCACCCGCCCGCGATCCGCCAGCCCCAGCATGGCCCGCACCTGATCGGCAGAGGTTTCCCCCGCCCCGTGTGCAATCGCCTGATCCATCAGCGACAGCGCATCGCGAACCGACCCCTCGGCCGCCCGCGTAACCAGCGCCAGCGCGTCACCGGAAATCTGCGCGCCTTCCTTTTCGGCAATCTCCTTGAGGAACGCAATCATCACCTCCGGCTCGATCCGGCGCAAATCGAAACGCTGGCAACGCGACAGCACCGTCACCGGCACCTTGCGGATCTCCGTGGTGGCAAAAATGAACTTCACATGCTCCGGCGGTTCCTCCAGCGTTTTCAGCAACGCATTGAAGGCCGAGGTGGAAAGCATATGCACCTCGTCGATAATATAGACCTTGTAGCGGGCCGAGGCGGCGCGATAATGCACACTCTCGATAATCTCGCGAATGTCGCCGACACCCGTGCGCGAGGCCGCATCCATCTCCAGCACATCCACATGCCGCCCCTCGGTGATCGAAACGCAATGTTCGCATTCCCCGCACGGCTCGATCGTCGGCCCGCCCTTGCCATCCGCGCCGATACAGTTCAGCCCCTTGGCAATGATCCGCGCCGTCGTGGTCTTACCGGTGCCGCGAATCCCCGTCATGATAAACGCATGCGCGATCCGGTCGGCCTCGAAGGCATTGCGCAGGGTGCGCACCATCGCCTCCTGCCCGATCAGGTCGCGAAACGTCTCCGGCCGGTATTTGCGGGCGAGAACCTGATAGGCTGGCTTGTCGGTGTCGGTCATGCTGGCTCCGGTTATTGGCTGCCGGGGATTCTAGTTTGAGACCGCCGGAATTGCGAGTCTCTTTCGCCGGATTCCAACCTGACAATTCCCTGACAATCCCTGTAAGGGTTCTGAAGGTCCCGTTATGCCAGTTTGTCCTCATCGGGGACAGAATGATTCGTCCTCCTGACACCGCAGAAGGAAAAAACAATGACCAAGACAACGAAAACCGAAGTACTCTCCCGCCGCAAGGCGCTGGCCCGCATCGGCGGCCTCGCCGCAGCAGCATACGCTGTTCCGGCCTTCACCACCCTGTCCATGGCACAGGCCGGCAGCAGCACCAGCGCCCCGTCCGCTCCGTCGGCTCCGAGCGCTCCGTCCACTCCGAGCGTCCCGAGCGGCCCGACCGCTGCAACCGGCACGACCACAGGTACTACCGGCCCGGGCGCCAACGCCACTCCTGCCGATATCGCAGCTGTCTGCGGCCCTGAAGACCTGACCAGCATTACCTACGTTCAGTGCGTCGTCGACAACGGCTTCCCGCTTCCGCCGGGCTTCGTTATTCCGGCAGGCGTAGTGGTTCCGGCCGGATATGGTGCCGGTGCCGTCTACTAACCAACAGATCACGCCGGGGGCGCTATCATATTTGTCCCTGACAGGGCCACCGGTGTAATCTTTTCCTCCCGCCCCCCTTTCCGGCGGGAGGAATCATTTAACAGGTACGAAAGCGCTTTTATGGACAGGACGGAAACATACCTGCACCTTGATGCCCTGAACGCCCCTGTTGCCCTGCGCGTGGACGACGCCTATTTGCGCGCCCTCCCCGCCGTTTTCGCGAACTGGCCTTTCGACCTGCGCAACAGCTTTTCCGAACAGCCCTTTGCCTCCGTTACCCTGAACAATACCGGCTATGCCCTGACCTCTCCGTTCATGGAAGAAACAGTTACCCACAGCGATCCCGTTGACAGCCTGTGCGCGCTGGTCGTCGAAATCGCCTGGGCCCGCCTGCGCCAGAACACCCGCCTGCTGTGCCTGCACGGTGCCGCCGTCGAGTTTTCCGGCCGCCTCGTGGTTTTCCCCAGCACCCGCCGCGCCGGCAAAAGCACCCTTACCGTTGCGCTGGCCAGCGCCGGAAAAACCGTATTCACCGACGATTTCCTGCCGCTGCAGATCGGCGCCGACAACCGGATCGAGGGGCTGTCAAACGGCATCTCTCCGCGTCTGCGCCTGCCCGCCCCGCCGCAATTCGGCCTCCGCGCCAGCCAGTACATTACCGCCCGCCAGCAGATTTCCAACGCCCGCTACCAGTATGTGGTGCCCCGAGGTGCCGAACTCGCCCGTTTCAACCAGTCCGCCCCCCTCGGCGCGCTGGTCTTTCTGGAACGCGTCGAGGGGCAGCCCCCCGAACTCGAGGAAACAACAGCGGCCGAGGCCCTGCGCGCCCTGATCACCCAGAACTTCTCGCGTGCCATGAACGCCGCGGGCATCCTGAAGGTCCTCGGCGCCGCGGCCGAACAGACACCGGCCTACCGCCTCCGTTACGATGCAGTGGAACCGGCCATCGCCCTGCTCGAAACCCGGTTTTCGGAATGGCAAACACCGGCTGCAACCTTCAACGAGCCCCCCGAGGACACCCTTTTCGCCTCGGCGCTGGAAACCGACAGCTGGGCCACCGGTCCCGACGTCGAAACCGACGCCCTCCTGCAGGCTCCGGGTATTACCGAAGTCGCCACCAACGGCGAACGCTTCCTCTCGGGGCGCAATGGCAAAAGCATCCACAACCTCAATGACGGCGCCGCCATGATCTGGCGCCTGCTCGAGGAACCCTCCACCGCCAGCGAAATCATCGGGATGCTGCACGCGGTCTTTCCCGAACAGAAAATCGACACCATCCGTTCCGACGTAATGGAAACCCTGCGCGCCTTTGCCGCCAACGGTCTCCTCGTATCCAACGCCGAAATTTGCCAATCCGGCGAAATTCGGGCAGAAACAGTTCCAGAGCATGCAAACGGGAAACAGTAACCATGTCCTCGTGTAACCGTAGTTCAAACCCGACCCGTCGCGAGGCCCTGAAACGCCTCGGCCTTGCCGTGACCGCGGCCTATGTCGCGCCCAGCGTTCTGCTGGTGAGCGAGGCCCGCGCCGCCACA
>WFTU01000410.1 GCA_015485375.1 Paracoccaceae bacterium
CCGGCGTCCGTAACCGCCACATCGTCCAGCTTCGCGCCGCCCTCGGCAATCAGCCGCTTGGCCTCTTTGCCGGACTTTGCCAGACCGGATTTGACGAAAAGCTGCACCACGGAAATCCCCGCGTCGTAAATATCTTCCGGCGAGAGTGTCACCGTCGGCAGGTCATCCCCGACGCCGCCCTTTTCAAACACCTCGCGCGCCGTAGCCTCGGCCGCTGTCGCCGCCTGTGCCCCGTGCGCCAGCGTCGTGACCTCGTTGGCGAGGATGATCTTCGCCTCGTTGATCTCCGCCCCTTCCAGCGCGCCGAGGCGCTCGCATTCCGCCACCGGCAATTCGGTGAACAGCTTCAGGAACTTGCCGACATCGGCATCCAGCGTATTGCGCCAGAACTGCCAGAATTCATAGGAACTCAACCGCTCCTCGTTCAGCCAGATCGCCCCCGCCGCCGATTTGCCCATTTTCGAGCCGTCGGCCTTGGTCAAGAGCGGCGTGGTCAGCCCGAACACCGTCGCCTGGTTAATACGCCGCGTCAGGTCGATCCCGTTGACGATATTGCCCCACTGGTCCGATCCGCCCATCTGCAACAGACACCCGAAGCGCTTGTTCAACTCCATGTAGTCATAGGCCTGCAACAGCATGTAGTTGAATTCCAGAAAGGTCAGCGGCTGCTCGCGTTCCAGCCGCAGCTTGACGCTATCAAACGTCAGCATCCGGTTGATGGTGAAATGCCGCCCGTAGTCGCGCAGGAACGCGATGTAGTTCAGATTGTCGAGCCACTCCGCATTGTTCGGCTGCACCGCATCCGTCGGGGCGTCGCCAAAGGTCAGGTATTTGTCAAACACCTTGCGGATACCGGCGATATTCTCGTTGATTTTCTCGTCCGTCAGCAACTGGCGCGATTCATCCTTGCCCGAGGGATCCCCGATCTTGGTCGTGCCGCCGCCCATCAGGGTAATCGGCTTGTGTCCGGTTTTCTGCAACCAGCGCAGCATCATGATCTGGATCAGCGAGCCGACATGCAGGCTGTCGGCGGTGGCGTCAAAGCCGATATAGGCCGGAACAACACCGTTCAGCAGGGCTTCATCAAGGCCTTCCAGATCCGTGCAGTCGGACAGAAAGCCGCGTGTCTGCATCTCGTGCAGGAATTCGCTTTTCGGCTTGTAGGTCATTGTTCCGTTTCCATTGGTTTCAGTGCAGCGATGTATAGCGGATGGAACGGGAAAGGGAAGGGGGCGGCATGGCGATATGTAGGGTGCGTGGTCTCCACGCACCATCGGCCATTTCCGCAAGCAATGCTATTGTCCGGGATGCGGACCCTACGCTCGTATATCCGCCCAGATCGGCAGGTGGTCCGAGGCGACCTGCGCCAGCGGCGATTTATGCACATCGCCGCGCAGCAGTTCCAGATCGTTGTGCAGGATCAGCCGGTCCAGCGTCGCCATCGGGCGCGAGGCCGGAAAGCTGGCGCCCGGCGTGTTGACCGCATAGTCCGGCCCGAACTCCGCCAGCGCCCCTTCGAAGCGCCACTCGTTCAGGTCGCCCATGATCAGCGTCGGCATATGCCCGTTGTCTATCTGCGCGTGCAGCGCGCGGATCTGCTGGCGGCGGAAGGAGCGCAGCAGGCTCAGGTGCATGCCGACCACACGCAGGGTCTTGTTGGGCAGGCGGATCTCGGCGGAAATGGCGCCGCGCGGCTCGAAAAACGGAATCTCGTGGCGCCGCGCGTTCAGAACCTCGGCATCCTTGCGCACCAGCATGGCATTTCCGTGCCAGCCGATGGAGTCGGGCCGCACGGCGATATCGACGATCTTGAGGTCGGTCTCCGCCTCGATCATCTCGCGCGGGATGGTGGTCTCGCGCGCGCCGGTGCGCCGGTCGACCTCCTGCAAGGTCACCACATCGGGTTCCATCTCGTTCAGGATTTCCACAATCCGCTCCGGCCGGCGCTTGCGGTCCAGCCCGACCGACTTGCGGATATTGTATGAGGCGACGCGTATCATACCCCTTATGTGGGAGCAGATGTGCCGGAGTTCAATCTCTCCCCGAAGTAGCCGATCACTTCCTGCAGGGCCTGCGCCGTGACCGAGCCTTCGGTATCGACAAAATCCAGCGTCAGCACCGAATGCCCCTTGCCGGGCAAAGTGCGCAGCCGGACCCGTTCGGCATCATCGTTGAACGCCCTGTCGATCGCCCCGAACTTCGCAGCGGTGCAGATTTTGTCCCCCGCAAACCGGTAGGCCAGCATCGCGCCCTTGTCGTCAATGGCCGAGCGCACCGCCTGCACGTCCTGCGCCGACATATGCAGGGCCGAGGCCCCGATCAGCGGCAAAGACGGCTCCGCGGAAACTCCCGCCAGCACCGCATCATCCGCCATCATGGAGATCGCGAAATTCCCCGTCAGGCACATGCCGATCACGCCGATGCCCCCGACCCCGTGTTGCACCCGCAACTCCTGCGCCAGCGCGCGGAGCCAGTTGACCACGGGGCTGGTGCGGTTTTTTGCAAACAGCGCGAATTCGCGGCGCATGCAGAACACCCGCCCCAGATTGCCGCCGATCGAGATTTTCCCGAGCGGCCCGAACAGATGCGGCAGCACCACCCGAAAACCCGCCGAGACCAGCCTGTCGGCCAGCCGCAGGGTCTGCCAGCCGATCCCCGGCAGTTCCTGAATAACCAGCACCACCGGCCCTTCGCCACGGCTATAGACATCATGCGCCAGCGGCTTTCCGTCCACCGCCGCTGTGGAAAATTCCGATTTTTCGTATCCGTCCATGACAGTATTCGTCGTCATTGTTTTTGTCCTTTTACATCCATGGCTTTGGCAATCAGCATTGCGTAGGCAAATCCGTGCAGCAGGTAGGGAAAGTGGCTTCCAGCCGGAAACGAAAAATTCTCCACCGGATCGAGCCTTGCGCGCACCGCCTCGCGGATGGGCGGCGGGATCAGGCGGTCGTCAGCGGATTCCACCGTGAAGATATGGCTGCGCGGGTGTGGCACGTCCGGCAGCTCCGGCGCGTGTTTCAGGGCCTTGAGGCGGGCGCGCAGTTCCTCGCCGGAAATCCGCCGCGATATTTCCTCTGTCAGAAACGCCGCGACCTCGGCCTGCGCCGGTTCTTGGGCGGCCCATGCCTCCATGCTGTCGCGCACACCCTGCACCAGAGCTTCGGCCGGCACGGCCTCCAGATCGCTGCTATAGGGCGGAAACTGCGCCACCATCGCCGCCGAGTGCAACGTATTCGCCGCAATCAGCCGCTCGACCCGTTCCGGCCGTGTCGCCGCCAGATATTGCGCGATATAGCCGCCGAGCGAGCTGCCCAGCACCGTCGCCCGCGCCATGCCCGTGGCGCTCATCAGCGTGCAGATATCGCCGCACCAGTCCTTTAGCGTGCCTTCCACCGGATAGGTCAGCGCCAGCACCCGCGCGCGGTCCTTGAGCGCCGCAATCTGCTGCCAGAACACATCGCCCCGCCCCAGCGTACCGGGCAACAGCACCAGCGCCGGACCGGAGCCGCCGAGGCTCAGCACACCCCATTCGCGGCCGTTCACGGCAATGCGTTGTTCGGGGTATTGCGCCGCGAAGGCATCGCGGGCGGCAATCAGGGGATTGGTCATCGGGCACTCCGGCATAATTTCGCGCCGAGTATTCCCGATTGGCGGGCGAAAGCCAAGCGGGTGGACATTAGGTGTTTCGCCCGACGGACACGTCGGGCAGCGCCCGAACCGCCCCCACGGGGCGGGCGCTTCTCGCCCACCCCTCGGTTCGGGCGATGCCCTTGCGTTTTACCGCCGCCGTCTGCGCCGACCGCCGCTGCCCTCGCTTTTCTGGTTGAAACTCACGTCGGGCAGGGGCGCTATTTCGGCCAGCAAAGGAAACGGCTCCACCGCATTCGGGATGTTGGAGGCATTGACGAAATGCTCCTGAAAGCGCGGCTCCACCGCCGTCTCGATTTTCTCGATGTCGCGCACCACCTGCTCGATCTCCGCCCGCGCGCCCATATTCAGCAGCGCAATCCGCGCCCCCGTGCCCGCCGCATTGCCGGCCGAGGCCACCTTGTCCAGCGCCACATCCGGTATCATTCCCAGCACCATCGCGTGCAGCGGCGAGATATGCGCACCGAACGCCCCCGCCAGCGTCACACGGTCCACGGTATCGACGCCCATCTTGTCCATCAGCAGCCGCGCACCCGCATAAAGCGCCGCCTTGGCCAGCTGGATCGCGCGGATATCGCCGTTGGTCACCGTAATCAGCGGCCCGTCGCCTTCGCGCCCGTCATAAAGCACATAGGAATGCGTCCGCCCGTCCTCGATGCAGCGATCCGTGCCGACCTGCGCTGCCGAGCCGATCAGCCCACCCGCATCGACAATTCCCGCCATCCGCATCTCGGCTATCACCTCGATAATACCCGAGCCGCAAATGCCGGTGATGCCGGTTTGCGCCGTGGCTTCGGCAAAGCCGTCCTCGTCCGACCACAGGTCGCAACCGATCACCCTGAAGCGCGGCTCCTTGGTCACCGGATCAATCCGCACGGTCTCGATCGCCCCCGGCGCCGCCCGCTGCCCCGAGGAAATCTGCGCGCCTTCAAAGGCCGGACCGGTGGGCGAGGAACAGGCCAGCACCCGTTCCTTGTTGCCCAGCAGGATCTCGGCGTTGGTGCCGACATCGACGATAAGCACGAGGTCCTCGGATTTATACGGAGCCTCGGACAGCGCCACGGCCGCCGCATCCGCGCCCACATGCCCCGCGATGCAGGGCAGATAATACAGCCGCGCCTGCGGGTGCAGGGTCAACCCGACCTCGGCCGCCTTCAGCGTCAGGCTGTTGGCGGTGGCGAGCGCAAACGGCGCCTGCCCCAGCTCCACCGGATCCAGCCCCAGAAACAGGTGGTGCATCACCGGATTGGACACCAGCACGGTTTCCATCACCAGATCGCGCGGAATTCCGGCCTCCGCCACCACTTCGCCGATCAGCGCATCCATCGCCTCGCGCACCACGCGGCTCATTTCCGTATGGCCGCCGGGGTTCATCATCACATAGGAAACGCGGCTCATCAGATCCTCGCCAAAGCGGATCTGCGGGTTCATGATGCCCGAGGAGGCCAGAACCTCGCCACTGTCGAGATCGCACAAATGCGCGGCGATGGTGGTAGACCCCAGATCGACCGCCAGTCCGTAGAGCGGCCCCTCGAAGAACCCCGGCCAGACCTGCAGGATATGGCCGCGCTCCTCGTTGTGGCCTTGATGCACGGCACAGGTCACCTGCCAGTTGCCCTTGCGAAGCGTCTTTTGCAAATCCGCCAGCACGGAAAAATCGGCCTCCAGCTCCGGCAAATCCCACTGCTCGCGCAGCGCCGCCACCAGCCGTTCCAGATCGCCCGAGGGGTCGTGCATGTCCGGCTGTTCCACATCGACCAGATACAGCCGCGTCGCCACGTCCAGCGTGATCTCGCGCGCCTCGGCCCGCTTGCGCACCACCTGTTTGTGGACCTGCGATTCCGGCGGCACGTCGATGATGACATCGCCCTGCACCGTCGCCTGACAGCCGAGCCGACGCCCGTCGATCAGATGGCGCTTGGATTTATAGCGCTCCTCGACCGCGTTCCATTCCGACAGCGCGTCGGGCCGCACGTTGACGCCGTGCTTGGGAAAATCCCCGAACATCGGCGTGATCTGGCATTTCGAGCAAATCCCGCGCCCGCCACAAACGGAATCGAGGTCCACGCCAAGCTGGCGCGCCGCGTCCAGCACCTTGGTGCCAACGGGAAACCGCCCGCGTTTGCCCGAAGGGGTGAATATGACAAGGGGATTGTTGCTCATGGTCTCTCTTTCGCTTTGCCCGTTCATACGACAGGGCAGGGGCAGAGCGAAAGCAAAATCACGGCGCTTGCGGCAAATCCAGCGACACGGCCAGAACCGCGATATAGG
>WFTU01000411.1 GCA_015485375.1 Paracoccaceae bacterium
GTTCTGGCGACCGGGGTCGCGCCGCGCCACCTGATCGTCCGGGTGGAGCACGAGAACGGACCGCTCCTGATCGTCGAGGCGCTGGATTTCCGCTGGAGCACGCGGGCCGCGCAGATGCTGGTGGACAGTTTCGGCCTGTCTCCGGCCGAGGTCGAGGTGGTGCGCAACCTGATGGCCGGCGAGACGCTGCGCGAGATCGCGCGGCGTACCGGCCGGTCGGAACACACGGTGCGCAACCAGGCCAAGTCGGTTCTGGCCAAGACCGGTGCGCCCGGGCAGGTGGACCTGATCCGCCTGGTCGCGCTGCTGGTCAAGGTCGAATCCCGCGCGGCTCCGGGCGTGTCCGCCCCCGGCGAACTGCGGTCCGAGATCATGGGCATGTCCTCGGGGCTGCAGATGCAGGTCATTCATGCCGGGACCGAGGGCGGTTTTCCGGTCATCTTCCTGCACGGGATGCAGGATGGCATGTCGCCGGTCGAAACCCTGAACGAGCGGCTGATCCGCCGCGGCTATCGCGTGATCGCGCCGGTGCGGCCGGGATACGGCCAGTCCGAACCGGTGGCGTCCGACCGCAAGGCGCTGTCCGTCTTCGTCCGGCATGTGGACGAGATGATCCGGCGTCTGGGGCTGCGGCGGCCGCTGATCCTGGGATACATGGCCGGCACCATCAGCGGCCACGTGCTTTCCGGACGGCTGAACGACCGTGTCGCGGGAATGCTGGGGGTCGCCGGGGCGGTCCCGATCCGGCGGGCCGGCGATCTGGCGCGGATGGCGCCCTCGCAGCGGGCGGCGGCCTATACCGCGCGCTACCTGCCCGCGCTGCTGCCCATCGTGTTGCGCATCGCCATCGCGCAGATCGACAGCCGCGAGTTCGAGGGCTTCCTCGACGACGTGTTCCGCCCCGGAACGCGCGATCACGAGGTGGTCCACGGCCTTGGTCTGGTGGGGGCGCTCCGGTCCGGGTACCGGTTTTCGGTCCAGCAGGGGCATTTCGGCTTTGCGTCGGATGCGTATTTCGCCGTGCGCGACTGGAGTCCTCAGATTTCCCGGCCCGCCGCGCCGGTCGTTCTGCTGCATGGCGAGCTCGATCCCGTCATCACCCCCGACATGGCCCGCGCCTTCGCCCGGCAGCGGGACAATATCGACCTGCGGATGGTGCCGGAGGTGGGCCAGCTCCTGCTCTACGAGCGGCCCGAGCTGGTTCTGGATACGCTCGACGAGATGAGCGGGCGCCGCTCCAGCCGCCACGAGGCGGGGTAGCGTCAGGGTCCGAATACCGCCTCGAAGCTGCGCCTGAGCGCCACGTCCACATCGGCCATGGTCACCGGCAGGCCCAGATCGACAAGGCTGGTCACGCCGTGTTCGGAGATGCCGCACGGAACGATGCCCGAGAAATGCTCCAGGTCCGGTTCCACGTTGATCGAGATGCCGTGGAAGCTGACCCATTTGTGCAGGCGGATGCCGATGGCCGCGATCTTGTCCTCGCGCATCGCGCCGCTCGCGGTTCGCGGCTTGTCGGGGCGTTCGACCCAGACGCCGACCCGGCCTTCGCGGATGTGACCGGTGACGTTGAACTCGGCCAGCGCCGCGATCACCCAGCCTTCGAGCTGCCGGACGAAGCGCCGCACGTCGCGCCCGCGCCGGTTCAGGTCGAGCATGACATAGACCACCCGTTGCCCGGGGCCGTGATAGGTGTACTGGCCGCCGCGCCTGGTCTCGTACACCGGAAAGCGGTCGGGCGCGATCAGGTCCTCGCGGCGGGCCGAGGTGCCCGCGGTATAGAGCGGCGGATGCTCCAGCAGCCAGATGCATTCGCCGGCCGTGCCGCGGGCAATCCCTGCCGCGCGGTCCTCCATGAAGGCGACCGCGTCCTCGTAGGGCGTGAGGCCCTCGGAGATGATCCATTCCACCATGGCGGCCTGCATATCGCGGCGCGTGCCGGGGGGGAAGGGTCAGGTCGCGGTTTCAATGAGGCAGCGCTGCAGGGCGTGGGCGAAGGCTTCGGTTCCCTGCGCGCCGGTGGTCAGGTAGCGGTTGGCAAAGACGATGGAGGGGACGCTGCGGATGCCGCGTTCGATCCAGAACCGCTGCCTTGCGCGCACGGGGGCGGCATGGGCGCCCGATTCGAGCGCCAGGCGCGCCGCGGCCGGGTCGAGCCCGGCCCGCGCGGCGGCGGCGGTCAGAACTGCGTCGTCGGAAACGTCGCGGCCTCGGCTGAAATGGTCGGCAAAGAGTTCGAGCATGAGCGGATGCTGGCGCCCGTGCAGTGCCGCCCAGTCCAGCAGCTGGTGGGCGCGGAAGGTATTGACCATGCGCATGTCGTCGGAAAGGTTGAAATCGAAGCCCAGCTCCGCTCCGATCCGGGTGAGATGCGCGCGCGCCTGGTGGCTCTGCTGCTCGGTGATCCCGTTTTTCTCGATCAGGTGCTGGCGCAGGTTCTGGCCTTCGGGCGGCATCTGGGGGTTGAGTTCGAACGGATGCCAGGTCAGCCGCGCCCGGACGGCCATCTGCCCGAGCGCGCGTTCGAGCTGCTTGAAGCCGACGACGCACCACGGGCAGACCACGTCGGACACGAAGCCGATCTCGACCACGCGGAGATCTCCGGGCGGCCTGGCGGGGACGGGGCCGGCATCGGTCATGGCGGGGCCCTCCTTCGATGCTGCTGCAAGCCTGACAGCGCAGCCGCGGCGAGGGAAATCAACTTCCGTTGAGAGGAGGCGTTTTTGCCCCTTCACAACATCGCCCGGACGTTCTATACGCCCGTTCACACCAAGCCGGGACAGTGCGGTCGTGGCGGAATTGGTAGACGCGCAGCGTTGAGGTCGCTGTGGGGTAACACCCGTGGAAGTTCGAGTCTTCTCGACCGCACCAATCTTAACCCTTTGGAAATGCAGAATCGCCTTGTTTTCAAAGTGATGAATATTGCCAGTGTGCCATAAAACGTGCCATACAGCGTGCCATATTCCGTATGGCACGTTTTGGTTTCGATGGCACAGAATCGCACACTCCCGCATGTTGAAGGCACCATTGTTCGCAATGGTCGCTATCATTTGAAGTTGCATATCCCTTATGCGATCCGCGAATTCTACGGGAATAAACCCCATGTCCGGCGCTCGCTTCGGACTGCCGACCCACGTCAAGCTGAGCGGGCCGTCACCCTTCAAAAGGCAGAGTTCCACCAGAAGGAACTGGAAAAGGAACGGCTGGCCAACTTGCCCAAACTTGTGGAAGCTCTGCGCCCTGACCAGCGAAAGCTTTTCGATGAGGCAGGAGGATTGGAAGGATTGCTGGATGTGTTTCAGCGCTCGCTGACGGCACTGGCATTTGCTGAACCGGGGAGTACCGATCCGATTAATATGGTTGCTGGACCAGACTATGAACCCCCGGAACCCGTGGACCCATATGATGCGAGGTTTGAAGAGGCTCAGGACCGCGCGGCCTATGAGGTCCTGCGTGACGATGCCGTGGCCGAAGGAAAGACACTCAAGGCGCTGGGCCAGAAAGTAAAGATTCCCGGTGAAGTCTTCGGGCTAGGCGAATTGGCGGACGTGTACGCCGATGAGAAGAAGCAGCCAACCAAGACGAAAGGAAATTTCGCCACCGTGGTCCGGCGCTTCATCGAATATCACGGTGACATTGCCCTTGAAGACCTGACCTTGGCGCATCTGCGTGAATACGGCAGCGCGGTTCTGAAATTGCCGAAGCACACGAGTTCAGCCAAACTTCGCGGCCTTTCCATGCCGGATTTGATCCGTGTTGCCGACGCTGAAGGCTTGGAGCGTGTCGGGACGACTACGAGGGACAAAGACCTGAGCATTCTCAAGGCTCTTACATCGTTTGGGAAGGGGCAGGGCTATATGCAGTCTGACCCATGGAGGGGCTATTCCGCCGTAACCGCAAAGGGTAAATACGCTCGCCGGGGCAAGCCGCGCCACCCGTTCAAGCCTGATCAGGTTCGGGCCATCTTGGACCACGTCGCTTCGAACCGCGATGCGAGGACGGTCGATAGGTGGGCACCGGTGCTGGCGGCGTATCAGGGCGCGCGCATCGAAGAAATTTGTCAGATGCGGGGTGACGACGTCTACCAAGTTGGCGAGACGTGGGTAATGCGGATCACCGTTGAAGGTGAAGAACAGAAGGTCAAGAACGCATCCAGCTATCGCGTCATTCCGCTGCATAGCGCAGTGATCAAGGCCGGATTTCTAGACTACGCCAAAAGTCGGACAGGACCGCAACCGCTGTTTCAGGAATTCGAAGGTCGGTCGCGGCAACTGGTGGATGTGCGCCCGGACACAGATGGGCGCATGGCGGGACACTTTGGAAAGCGCTTTTCTCGGATGCTGCGTAAAGACATCGGTATAGAAGACCGCACCCGGACGTTCCATTCCTTCCGGCACACTTGGGAAGACGCAGCCGGGGACGTGGAAATGTATCAGGCGCACCGGAAGATGCTTGCAGGGCGTTCGGGTGAACAGGGAAGTCAGGACGGCTATGGCGATGGGGCCATGCAAAAGGCTCTCGCAGTCAGCTTGAACAAAATCGACCCTCTGGCGGAGCGTGAATGAACTCGCTGGCCCAAAGGAGTTTCGGCTTACACGGGTGACCCATTTAGGGCAGTAATATTGACTTTTTCGGCCTGAGGGTGTAGGGTTTTGAATATGACAGGAGTGCCGGGGGCAGCCACGTCTGACGCCGGGGGCGTCCTGAATATCCACCACATATCTAGGTAAACGCATGACAGAATTCACACTGTCGCGCGCAGCGATTCATGCCGCCACCGGCTGGCAATACCATCGTATTCGCACGTTGATTGAAAAACCTTACAGGCTCGACAGCCGCTTTGATCCATCAGGCCCAAAAGGCGGCGGGCGGACTGAGCGTTTTCGGCTTGGCGATATTCTCGCGCGGGCGCGCACGAAACGTGCCTTCACCGAGAGCATGGCCCTTGAACTCATCGCCGCTGACGCGGCTTACCGTAAAGGAGATCAGCAATGAACTTCACCACTGAATGGGAACAGGAACAAGACCGCCTGTCCCGAATCGAAACGCAACTGGCGGTGATGCCGCCCCACCAGTTGAAGCGCCTGCAAGCGGCCCAGCGCCAAGGCGAACTTGCGCTGGCTCGCACGTTCGGCAACAGGCTGAATGCTCGCGTCAGCGAGCGCATTGTTGCGGGGATGGTTCTTGATCCCGCCGTTTTGTGCACTATCGGGGGTGGCGTAAACGAACTGCCGACCGACGCCAAAGGGTGGGACCGTTGGGCGCGCGCCGCCGTCGAGCGCGAACCGCTGGCGAAGCTCAGCATAGACCACAGCGATGCCGCCCTGAAAGAAGAACTGCGTCGTGACGTTCTTGCCGGTATCCGTCCAGAACAGCGAATCTCCATGGCGCGGGAAGGAACTCTGGATACGTATGTCGAAGCCGCAGTAAAGGCCCGGCTTGAGGCGCGTAGCGGTGTCTGACGGCTCCCAACCCCTCGCGAACACTCGCCATGAGGCCTACGCTCAGGGCCGTGCCAAGGGCCTCAAACAGGCAGATGCATGGAGGGGAACCATCCCTTTCGGCACGGCCTACAAAGGCGGCGACCTGTCATTGCGCGTGAGTGGCAACCGCGTCGAAGCCCGACCTGAGGTGCGCGCCCGCATTGACTACCTGATTAAACATGGGCGCGTCAGCGCCCCTGAGAACGTCCCTGACACCTTGACTCGTGCTGACATTGTTCAGGCATCGCTGGAAGTGAGTGAAGCCTTGGAGGCGTGTTACAGGATTGCGGTGAAAAGCTCGTGCTCGCCTCAACAGATAGAACGGCTGAAATCTGTCTGGGCGGCACATTTGGCCCGGCAAGGTAAATTGGAACAAGCTAACGAACCCCTGCCCACAGATGCAAAAATAGACGTTGCGGAGATCATGACGCGCATTAAGAAAATGGGGGCTTGCACATGTCCTGCACGTTGAGGGCGCGCACTGCCCGTTCCAGTTTGATTTTGCTGCACGAGAACCTGAAAGACCTTCGCGCCTACGCTGAAGACTTTGACGCTGACCAGATCGACCGGTTGACGAAGGCCGCAGAACTGACAAGCACCACGATTAAGAAGCTATTGGCATATATCTCGGAAGCGCCGTCAGACGGCGTACCGCCCGCTAACGCGGGCGACGGCGAACAAATCGACATTCCCACGCTATGTGCGTTCCTTGACGACGTGAGCGCTGGGCGCATCTGCCCAGAGTGTGGCGGGCGTCGTGCTTACACTACAGTTTGACCTGCCGTCCTGCGGGCTTGCACGTAGGGCAGACGTTGAGTGCCCCGGTGCGCCTCTCCGGCACCGGGGCGGCTCCGTCAAAGAAATCCCGATGAATAATTATTGCAACCCTCTACCCGACGGGGGCACCAACAAATGGAGACTTGATAGATGAACCTGAACTTTGATCGCGCTACGCGCGCGCGTATTCACACGGCCCTTCTTGATGCGATGCCCGGCGAAAAACCAATAGCGGAACAGGCCTTCGCCGAAGCCGTCGCTTGGGCTGACACAGATGGGATTGCCGATTTGGAAACCTTGCTCGGCCTTGCCAATGAAATCGACTTTCACATCTATCGCGCAATTCACCGGTCGGATTTTGAATTTGCTGAGGTGGACGCAACCGCGCTGGGCGATTTGTTCTCGGCGGCGACGATCCGGCTTGCCATGCGGCTGGCTGGGTATCGCCCACTGGCCCGCGTCAGCGGTCAAAAGATGGTGTGGACCGACGCGCCGGGTGACGACCCGACAATAAATGTGATCTTGAAGGCCGATGATTTCGGGAATGATTAAGAACGCCGGGGCGAGCCTGTTGGACGGCTTGCTGGCTATCCAAAACATCAGGGACGGCGACGAATTTTTTCGTTGCCGCCCCCGAAAAACGTCTCGACATAACGCTGATCCTTTTTACCATATGCAGCGCTCTAACACAACATATGGCGGTTAAAATAGGTCATGACCCGTTACCTTTTTGAATAAAGATTTTTTCGGAGTAGATTTTGGCATCGCGGAAATTGTTCCGTAACGCGCAAGCCCAAATGGGGCAAATTTCGACATAACGCGCGGCCCAAACATAGCTGAACTCAAAAACGCAGGGTGCCTGCGAATGGGTGAGGTGTGTCTGGTCGCCCTAAAATTTAGGACAATTGAAAATGGCAATACCTGCCTC
>WFTU01000412.1 GCA_015485375.1 Paracoccaceae bacterium
GTCCCTCCGGGCCTACCACCCCACTTTTAAGCATTTGATTTTCCTTCTTTTTTTCTTCCCACTTTCCCACTGGCTTCAAAAGTGGGAAACTTTTTACTCCAAAACCGAGAGATTTCTGCCTCGAACTTGTCCATTCCCTGGGCCGCCAATTTCGACCGATTCACGTCCACAATGTAGGTCCTGGCCTCGGCTGGCGATGAGTGGCCAAGCGCCGACATGATGACGTCCTCGGACATACCGAGTTCCGCCAAGATAGAGCCCACACTCTTTCTGAGGCCATGCGCGGAGTATCCAGGTGGCAATCCGGCGTCCCTTGCCCATTTGCTGAAACGCTGGCTGAACGACTTGGCCGAGTAAGGCGCGCCGTGCGCGTTCAATATCCAGATGATCTGATTGTAGTCTGGCCCGAGCTCGTCTCGCAGCAGATCCAGGACCGGCACGGTCACCGGCTGCCCGGTTTTGGTCTGCGTCACGGTCAGAACGTGCCGACCACGATCCTCCCGAACGTGCCGGCGCCCGAGCAATCGGACGTCAGATACCCGGTAGGCCGTGAACAGGATGCAGGCCAATGCCTTTCTGGGTGTCGAATGCTTCGGGTAGAAGTCGCGAAACTTGAGAACGTATTCTATCGGCCACCGCTTGAAACCGGTCGTCTTTACCGTCGGCAACCTGACCTCCGCCATGATGTTCTCGGTGATCAGGCCCTGCTCCGTGGCCCACTTCCACGCCGCGCGCATGGATTTCAGGAAATTGCGTGCCGCCGACCGATGTTGTCCGAACGCACTGACAACGGCTTCCACGTTCTTGGCCGACAGTTCGGCGAACGGAACGGGGCCGTGAACGCGGCAAAACCGCTCGTAGAAGTTTCGGCGCTGCCTTTGCGTGGCATCTGCCGCACTATGGAAATCCTGGCTGTTTTGATATGCCCGCAGCAGCCATTCGACGGAATGGACGGGGATCGTTGTCGACCTCTGCAAGGCGAGCATTCCGTTTTCCCACCGCTTCAAAAGCAGCGAGCACTCGGCGCGAAACTCCCGCGTGCCTTCGGCAGCCTTCAATCGTATCTTCTTCGAGCCTGGCGGCTTGAAATACCACCGGACATTGCCGTTGCGATCGACGTCGCGGTAGAAATATTTCAGTCTCTTTTTCATATTTTTTGGCAGAAATCGTGGCTGCTATTCCGGCTCATGACGTTGCCGGTGTGATCCAGCATAGCCTTTTCAAGGTCGCTTCGCAGCCAAAACCTGCCGCCCTTCGCTGTGTGACCTTCCGGGAACTCGCCATTTTCCACGGCGCGCAGGAAAGAACTTGGCGAAAGGCCGCAATAGCGCGCGGCCTCCGACAGTTTCATCCGGAAGGGTGGATATGCGAAGTCGTGAACGGTCACCAATACGCCCCCTCGACATCTTCACCGCCCTCTTCGCGATCGGCCCGGCGAACGCCTTCGCAAGCCATCTGGATGTGGCCGCCGCGTTTCCCGGCTATCCTTGCGATGTCGATCCAACGCCACCCGGCCACCCTGAGATAAATCCATTCGAGAAGTTCTTCGTCGCGCTCGCGGGGAACGAATTGGATGCGGATGGTTGCCTTCACGACTTCTTCGCCCGGCGCGCCTTGACGAGCGCGCGCTCTCTTTTCGCTTTCGTGGTTTTTTCCTTGAACACCTGGTCGGCCAGCCAATCCTCGGCGCGCTCAAACGCCTCGGCTTTGGTCGATCCGTTGAAGATGATCGGCCACTTGGTGTAAGGGTGCAGCCTGGCAACGAACCTGACGCCGTTGTCGGCTGGACCGACGCGTTCGAAGACGTGAATCTCGGTCATAGAAGCACCATGCCCTTCACCTGGATAATGCCGCGCTGGATCAGCATGGCGTGAGTTTCGATCAGCGCGGCGCGCAGCCGGCTCTCGAAGGCCGTCGGGTATTTCTCGGCGATGTAGGCGTGGCGCTTGGTATCGACACCATCAAGGATCGCGTGACAGTTCAGGCAGCCCGCCACGACGGCCAGATCAGTCGACTTGGTGCTCATGCCCTTGCCAACGGAATCGAGGTGGCACCCGACAACCGTCGCGGCGCTGGCGCATGAATGGCCAGGGTAGAAACTGGAAACGCGCAGCGTGCAGGGCATGTCGGCGATCGCTTCCATCAGCGGTTCCGAGCGAACCTTCGGCAAAAGGGCTGGGGAATAGTGCATCACGCGGCCTGCGATTGTTCGAAGTTGTATCCGGCGAGCCAGTTGCCAAGTGCGGCACCCTCCGTATGCGGGCATTCGGAAATGGCGGCGCCGTTCTTGAACGCCTCCGAGCCGGCCTTGTATTCGTCGCTGAACGGGTCCGGGGAAAACGGCTTCTCGTCGTCAACGATTTCGCCGTCGATTGCCGGTGTTTCGGTTATCCGCTGGGCAAGGTTCTTGCGCTCCGGTTCGGGTTCCGGTGTCACGTCTCGCAAAAGCGGCTCTTGTTCGCGCAGCATCCTGTCCATGTCGTCGGCGGACATTGGCAGTCGCTTGCAGAGGTTGCGGATGACCGTCTTTTTGGCCATTTCATCATACCACTTTTCCCAGATGCCGGTCGGTTTCGGACCCTTCTGATTGGCGCTGGCCATGCGGCGCTTCTCGATCTCGTCCCGGCTCATGGGTTGGAATTCAACGGTGCCGTCCGTCAGTTTGGCAACCGCATAGGCCCCGCGAATTTCACCGCCGCGCGCCATCGCGTCGATATGTTCGCCCTCGGCAGTGACGTGGTTCCATCGGCGTTCGCCATCCTCGACCCAGATTTCCAAGCGTTCTTTGTCGTAGACCACATCCGCCCAAAGCGAACTGATCTTGCCGCTGTTTCTGGCGATCTTGACCAGCCCGGCAACCATCGGCATTGCCTGTGCCGCCCCCCTGAATGGGACAATTGCCGCCTCTCGCCCATCGGGGACAAGCCCGGCACCGGCCAGGGTGCGAATTGCCTTGAACACGCTTTCCCGGTTGCATTGCAGGATTGACGGGTTGTCCGTCACGGCCACGATTGCCGCGTTCTTGAAGTTCTTGAACGGCACGGTATCCGGCAACGCCAGTTCGCCAGCGTCGTGAAGCCGTGTGAGATCGCCTTTGAAAAGAACAAGGGGGTTTGTCTGGTTCATCTTATCGCTCCAATGAGGGAAGTTCGCCGTTCAACTGCATTTCACCAAACCGATGCAGCATGGACGGCGGGTAGGCGTATTTCACGATGCCCTTGGCAACGCCGGGCCATTCGCCTGTCTTGAGACCGTGGGCCATCTTGTTCAGCCCATCGCGGATCAAAACCCGCGACCAGTAAAGAGTTTCCTCATCAATCTCGATCGGAACAACCTCGTAAGGCTCGGTGGTTTGCACAAAAACCAGCGCGCACCGTTGCGCCGTTGTTCCCAAGACCTTCTCCGCCGCCTCTATAGCCAGCGCCATCTGGATCGCGTAGCCGTGTTCGGTCGTGGCGCGCTGCGCGGAAAGCACGAGGTCGGAACTCTTTGGCGAAAAGGTTTTCAGATCGGCAAAATCAAAGCCGTTGCTCGGCAGGCAGTCCGGGCGGGACTTCACCCAAATGCCCGTTTGCTCATCCTGCCAGATCATGGAAATTTCGGTAAGATCGGAAGTGAGCATTTCAACCGCGTCAGGCGATGCCGACAGGTTCTCCGCCATGTATTTGATCTTCTCGACCTGGGCGGCGGTCAGTTCCATCCGCCCCTTTGATTTGGCGTCGAATTCTTCCCAGAAGGTCGCGCGCGGTGCTGCGCTGTCCGACCACTCGCCGGTGCGCTCAAACGCCTTGATTTGCGTGGCTGTGGGGCGCGGAGGGGCGTCTGCCGGCACAAAGCAGAAGTGATCGTCAAACACTTCATCGCCAAGGATCAGCGCGTGCGCGGCCCGGCCCAATATCAGCGCATCGCCCGGCTCTTTCTCGGGATACCTGTTCGGGTTCAGGTCGGACGTTTTCCAGAACGCGTGCGGGCTTTGCAACGCGATCTTTCGAATGCCGGTGGAACTGATCGACGGACCCGGACAGCATTGACTGTGATACAGGTTCATCGACATGCGGTAGGCGCCGGGTTCTGTCACCTTCTGCGTGTCGGTCAGCGTTTGGATTTTCATCAGAATGCCACCGCCCATTCGATATCATCTTCTGTTTCGACCCGCTCCAAGCCGTCATATTCTTGGATGCGGTATTTCGTGCCCTTCGGGATTTCTCGAACGACTAGGTTGGCATGATAATTTGATGCCAAGGGGCCGAGTTCCTCCACCACGCGGACAAGAATGGGATCGTTGCGCTGAACGTCCACACAACCGTAATCGTATTTTACGGGTGCGCCGTTGCGATAATGGTCGCCCCGTATACAAGTGCCGCCCCATTTGTCATCGCCAGAAATTTGCCGGGCCAACAGGACCGCTTCTCTAGACAGAGCAAACCCGCCAAAGGAATCGTTGATTACGATTTTCATCAGCACGCTCCACACGCATAAAGGGCAAAGGCGATCTGCGCGGCCACCTTGTCGGCCAGCAGGGCGAAGGCCAGCAGAAACCCGGCCAGAAGGGCTTTGTCGGCGGAAGTCATTCGGTTCCTCCATCGTCCAGAACGGCGTCAATCAGGCCATCGTCCGCAACCGCTTCGACGATCCGGCGGGCAAGCTCGTTGACGCTGATATTGCGCTTGGCGGCGGCGATCCGCAGGGCGTCGAGAATGTCGATCGGGAAAAGAACCGTGCGCCCGTTCTTTTCGGCCGGCCGCTTGGTGCGGCGCGCGCTGCAAAGCAGGGCTGATACGGATTTTTCCTCGATGCCGATCCGGCGGGCGATTTCGCTGGTGTGCAGGCCATTGGCCGCCAAAGCCTGCACCGCCGCCGTTCTGGTCGGATAGCCAAGGGTCGGAACAGGCGCCGGCATCACGTCGCCCTCCCGCGCTGTTCTTCTACCAACTCGCGCCGGCCAAGGCGGGCGCGCAGGGCCTGGAATAACTGTTCCTTCTGTTCCGGCACCCCCAAGTGCATCTTCAACGCCGCCCAGTTCCGCACCTCGATGAAGTCATCGACAATCAGGCGCAGGTCATCGTCGGTAAGGTCGGCGCCGCGAGGGATCTGTTTCAGGTTATCCGTCATGCCACGCCCTCCGCGATGCGCTGCAACCGCGCCGCTTCTTCGTCCAGGCGGATGATCGTCACCTCGGTCAGCCGGTCACCGTCGGCGGTTTCAACGTCATAGCGCGGCCTTGCCTCGTATGTTCGGCCCAGCACGCGGGCGTGTTCCTCGTGCGCGCCGGGATGGCGGCGGATCAGAACCGGGTCGCCCGGAAAAAACGTGCAACTCGGCGCACTGAGCGTGGCGGCGCGGGTGTGCTTGGTCATGTCATTCTCCTGAAAAGTCCCCGACCGCTTTTCGCGAGTGGTGGTCGCAAGATGCGGCCGGGGTAGTAAGCGCGCAGGTTTCAGTCGGCACGCAGGGAGGTCTCAATACGAGGGCGGCCGGTGGGATGTCCGCAACCGTTCGCTTTCGATGAGTTCGTGTTCGTAGGTCATCTCGGCGTCCTCATGAGCAAGCACCCGGTGCTCATCCACGTCGATCTCGCTCGACTGGTAGAAAACCGTCAGCCCTTCCGGCCGCTCGATGAAGTCCCAATCCTCGATCATCTTGGTCAGCACTTCCTGGGTCACGTCGCGCGGCGGCACGTCGGCCTCGATGGTGCGAACCCGGATCTTCTGCACGAACTTGGAACTGTCCGCGTATTCGAGAATTTCGGCGCAGGCGTCTTCCAGGCTGGTCGGCAATTCGCCCTCCATCGTCTGGAAGGGATATGCCGCGTCCGGGCCGAGGTGGCGACCGATAACGCCGGTGTATTCGATCAGATATTCCATGGGCTGTTCTCCCGTTCTGTGCAGGATATATACGCATCAGGTATATTCCCGTCAAGCATAAAAATACGCATAAGGTATATCGGGCCACGATGACCGCCGAATCACCGAGGGAAACAGAAACCGTGTTTCCTTGCGCTGCTCGGTTGAATCCCTGAAAAGCCTGCGTCAGCACGCCTTGCGTGGCGCCAAAACCGGTGGCAGCATTCAGGTGTTCATATGGAGTGAGTTCATGCGCAAATTCGTTTTGTTGGCCGTTCTCGGCCTGGCTGGGTGTTCAGAGCGCGTGCCGCTGGTTTCCAGCAACCCAGTGTCGACCGCCAAGGCGATCACGTCTGGCACCTACCGCGTCAATTACCGCTCCGTGTTCATCAGCCGCGGCCAGGAGTTCCCGGTCCTGTCGCTTGTGGACGGGCGCAAAGCGGTGATCCTGAACGAGTGGACCTCAACCGACATTTTCTTCCCGATCTTTTCCAACATGCAGCAAATCAACGGGTCGATCCTAGATGACAGCGGCTGCACGACTTCTGAACTAGCGCTCATCAACAGCCGCGACGTGATCATTGAACAGTCAGCGAAGGTTGTTCCGGCCGGCATCTGCTTTGATCTATTCTGACCTGACGCCTAACAAACACGACAAAACAATTTTGCGCCCCAGAACTGGATCAAAACGAGAACATCTGCTATTTAGGCAGCACACCACACATCTAGGACAAAAGCTGCCGGGTTGATTCTGGTGGGCTGGCGCCACCCGCTTGCGTTGAGTAATGTAGAATCCTGCTCGCCTTTGATTCTCGCTGCCGGCGCTATTTTGGCAGAGGTATAGGCATGACAGAGGAAGAATTCATAGAGCAGATCAAGAGCCTTTCCGGCCAGCAGATGGATGCCTTCATTGATCTTCTGTTTCAGAACGACCTAATACCACGGCGAGCATATCGTGCCACCCCGCCCGCCGATCGGCCGGCAACGAGCGGTAAGCCTGGATCAGCTCAATTTCCGCCTCGCTAGCGTCGTCCAGGAACAGCATGTAAAGCGGGACCTCCAAAGCTTCCGCAATCGGACGCAGAACTTTCAGTGTCACGCCCTCCTCGCCCTTCTCGACGCGGGAAACGGTCGGCTGTGTTGTTCCGGCAGCCTCGGCCAGGTCAATTTGACTCCAACCGCGCAGTTTTCGAAGGCGAGCAACATTCATGGCGACAGCATACCGGCATGTTCGAAAGTTGCTAATACGGGGTGCGAATAGACATACTTGACAGGAATATACCCGTGGCGCATATATTGCGCATGGAAATCCTCAACAGATACCTCTCCGAAAACAGCATCAGCCAGTCGCAGTTCGCTGCAATGGTTGGAACCACCCAGGCAACGGTGTCCCGAATCGCATCCGGGAAAATGAGGCCCGGCTTGGATCTGGCAATCGCCATTTCGCGCGCAACTGATGGTGCCGTCTCCCCGGATATGTGGGTCAGCCAGGAAGAAACGGACGCGGCATGATGGTTTCAAAACCCGCAGGCGCTCCGATTGGCGTAGACCGCGACCGGGAGATCGCGAATGTCGAACACGGCGTTCTTCTCAGGCTTTGCCGGGTCGCCGGCCGGAACGATCAGCAGGTGGTATTGAAACCAATTCTGCACCTGCGGCGCCCAACCAGGTTGCGGAAGGGGGATATCCGTGGTGTCGACAATCGTTCCCTTCGGCGTCAAGTATGCCAGCGTTCCGGTTTTGGCGGCTGCGCAGAGACCGCCGATTTCGAACGAGATTATCAGCGTCTCGCACCTTATCGCGACCACCGGTTGCCGAACGGTCTCGCCGCAGATCAGCGGTGCCGTTTGAACCTGGATCGACACAACGCCGCCCTTTCGCGAGAGTGCGATGTTGCCGTGGGGCAGGTCCACGGTCTGTGCTCGCGCTGGCGCGGCGAGAACCGCTATCGCTATCAGAACCCTGAACATACGTCCCCCTCCAAATCTACATTTCCAATGGGAACACCCTGCCATGGCATCTTCGCTTTGCCAAGGAAACGGCGTTGCCGATGACTGACCGGCGGCGAATAAACGCGCTGATGTCTGCGCTGATCGACGGCACATTCGGTTGCCTCGATGGGGCCGCAGAGACCATCAATGCCAGATGGGGTCGCGGGGTCTGCAAGGGAACGCTATCGAAAAAATTGTCGCTGCAACTGGATTGGACGCTGTCGGACATTGTCGCGCTCGAGGATGCTGCCGGTCGGTATCCGGTGACCCGCATGTTGGCGCGCCGCATGAACGATGCTTCTCGCTCGGCTCCGTCTTCGATGCTCGAGCAGGCCGGCATGATCAGCCGCGAGGCTGGTGAGGCTGTCTCGGCCATTTTGTCAGCGGAAATGTCTGCCCAGGCCGACAGCCGTGCCGAAGCGCTGCGCGAGGTCGATGAAGCGATCGAGGCACTGCGCCAGGCGCGCGAAATCCTGGAGTCTCGAACATGAGTTCTGCAAGCGGGTTTTACAGGCCACCGGAGGGGGGCGGTGCCGCTTGCAACCCCCCGATGTTTCATGGGGCCTCTCCAAGTAGGCGGCACCTGACGCCTCGAACGATGACCTGCTTCGGCGGCCCGCATGGTTATTCCCCGAAGGTCATCACCGGCGCCAACCCGGAGCGAGATCCGGGCATCAGCAGAAAGGAAAGCAAATGACTGAACCCGGCGACAACTCCATCGTGCACATCGACTTCGACGAATTGCGCACGGTAATCGACGATCTTGCCAACGACCAGACCACGGTCAGCGAAGCCAGCGGCTTCCTGCGCGCCAACATCAAGGCGGTGATCGAGGAAAAGGGCTGGCACAAGGGTGCCCTGAACCAGATCCGCAAGATCGACGGCATGTCCGAAACGGCCCGCGCCGACTACCTGCGGACGTTCCTGCCGATGCTGAACGTTATGCGCCAGAACGGGTGGGACGACGACGTTCAGGACATGATCGACGAGCTCGAGGACGACACCGCGCTGGAAGCGGCCGAGTGAAGATCATCGCGTTCGATATGGGCACGGCCACCGGTGTTGCCATCGGCGACTCCGGTGGCGCGCCGCTCTGTCACACCGAGCGTTTAGGCAAGCCTGGTGAGCCGCACGGCGCCAGGTTTGCCCAAGCGCTTCGCATGACGTCGAGGCTGATCAAGCAGCACGAGCCCGAGCTTGTGGCGCTGGAAATGCCGATCGTCACAGGCGTCAAGGGCAGCCAGAACCGCGCTTTCCTGTCCATGGGATTGCGCGGTTGCATCATGGGCATGTGTCACGCCCGCGGCATTCGGTTCACCGAATACCCTGTTCAGAGCATCCGCAAGCACTTCATCGGCCAGGGCAACATGAAGCGCCGCGAGGCCAAGCGGGCAACGCTGAACAGATGCAAGCTGCTTGGGTGGCATGCGGCCACCGAAGACGAGGCGGACGCAGCTGCCGTGTGGGACTACGCGCGGATGCAACTCACACGAACGTTCACCCCCCCGCCTGCCGGTCTGTTCGAGGAGCGCGCCACATGAACGCCATGCCCCCGGAACAGCCACCGCACAACATCGAGGCCGAACAACAACTGTTGGGTGCGCTGCTCACGAACAACGACACGTTTGCCACAACAGCCGATCTGGTGAGCGCAGACGCCTTCTTCGACCCCGTCCACCGCGAGATATACGAACGCATCAAGAGCCGGGTAGACGTTGGCCAGATCGCGTCTCCGGTCACCTTGAAGGCAGACCTCGAAGGCCACGAAGGCCTGAGACAGCTCGGCGGCGTGAGGTATCTCGCCAGGCTTGCCGGTTCTGCGGTCGCCACGTTTGCCGCGCGCGACTACGCACAGGTCATCGTTGACCTGAAGGCGAAGCGAGACCTTCTGGACGCCACCATCCAGGTTCGCGAGGCGGTTCGGGATGGGAGCAAAACCGCAATCGACATCGCGATCGACCTGGAAAACCGCGCCGGGTCTGTGGCGTCGAAATCAAGCGCCAAGCCTTTGATCAGATCGCATCTTTCGACCCTGATCGGCGCGGTAACCAGCATCAACAACGCCTATTCCGGCGTGGCCGAGCCCGGGATATCGACCGGGTTGCCACAGCTCGACAAACAACTTGGAGGGCTGCGCCCGGGCAACCTTGTCGTGTTGGCCGGACGGGCCAGCATGGGCAAGACCTCGCTGGCCCAGAACATCGCCTTTCATGCCGCCCAGAACGGCATTGGCGTTTTTTTCGGGTCATTGGAGATGGTCGGCGAAGAGCTGGCGCCGCGGTTCATTTCCAAGGGGCTGGCCACGCGTGGGCGCGAAATCCCGTATTCCCGCATGATTTCCGGGCACCTGTCAGAGCGCGAGATGCGCGATGTCGTCGAGGAGGCGAAGCGGCAGGAAGCGCTGCCGATACAGGTTGGCGAGCGTGACATCCGTGAAATCACCAGGGTCCGAACCGCTGTGAAGCGGGCGCACCAGGTTTTCGCCGACACGCCGACACCGCTTGGTCTCGTCGTGATCGACTACGTCCAGCGCATGGAAAGCAAGACCGCCAGAAGCGCCTACGAGCGCGTGTCACAGGCAACCGACGCCTGCAAGAGCCTGGCGATGGAGCTGAACCTGCCGGTGATCGCCCTGGCGCAGTTGAGCCGCGCTGTCGAAAGCCGGGATGTTCCAATCCCGATGCTGTCAGACCTCAAGGAGTCCGGCAGCTTGGAGGAGGACGCGGACGTGGTGATGTTCTGCTATCGCGAGGCCTACTACCTGAAGCGCAAGATCGACGCCCTGGACGGGTCCGACCTTGAGGAGGAAAACGACCTCCGCCTGGCGCTTTCCAACTGCGAACACAACCTCGACATCATCGTCGCAAAGCAGCGCAGCGGGCCTGTTGGAACCGTGCGCGCATATACCAAGATCGGACTTTGCCACGTCACCGCCGACATGGCCGGAGAAGGCGGGAGAATGATATGAGCAAAAACCCATGGATGAAGTTTTACCCAGCAGATTGGCGCGCAGACCCGCGCCTGAAGATGTGCAGCCTGGCAGCGCGTGGCCTCTGGATTGAGATCATTTGCCTGATGCATGAGTCCGAGCCGTATGGACACCTTTTGGTTTCCGGTCTTCCCCCGACAAACACGCAGCTCGCCGTGTTGGTAGGAACCCCGCCAGACCAGCTCTCCGATCTCTTAGGTGAACTGGAACAAGTCGGTGTTTTCTCTCGCACGAGAAAGGGCGTGATTTACTCGAGGAAAATGACACGGGACAACAAAAAATCGGTTACGGCTCGAAAAAACGGCCAAAACGGAGGCAACCCAAGTCTAAGAAAACAAACAGGAAATTCGTCGTCGGATAACCCACAGGTTAAGGGTCAGGATAAGCCCCAGAAGCCAGAGGCTAGAAGCCAGAGGCTAGAAGAAGAAAAAAGAGAAGATAAATCTTCTCAAAAAAAGGGCTCACGACTTCCCGAAAACTGGGTGCTTCCAAAAGACTGGGGAGAGTGGGCGATCAAACAAGGATGGACCGAACAGGCCATCCGGGATCAGGCCGACAATTTCAGGGATTACTGGATCGCGGAATCCGGCGCAAAGGCGGTGAAGCGTGACTGGTTTGCAACCTGGCGCGTCTGGATGCGCCGAAGCGGGAAACGACTGAAACCAATTCAAGGAGGCGGAGATGGGAAACCTTCAAAATCCGAACAGCGAGCAATGGCGTTCATCGCCGGCGCGGTCGGAGAGCCACCGGGGGTGGATAGGGGCGAGGGTCTTGACCCTTCTCAGCCACTACTGGCGCGACGATGACCCGGTGCAACTCACCGCAGCCATCGGGGCCGATTGGGCGAAGGTTCTCGATGGCCTTCCACGGGACGCGATCGATTGGGCCTGCATCAAATGGCTGCGCGAAAACCCCAAGCGCAAGCCGTCGCCAGGCGCGATCTACCAACTCGCCAAGTCGCGTTTGCCGCAGCGTGTTCCGGCGCTGATGGCGGATCCGGCCCAAAAAAACGGTTTTGAGGTGGACGCCGAGAAACTCGCAGATCGGCAGCGGATTTCGAAGGAACTGATGGCGCAATTCCGGCTCGTGGGCGTGGCATGAACGACATGACGATGCTGAAAGAGCGGCTGAGCGCCGCGCGCGAGGCGCAGAAGGCCGCAGACACGGCGATCGGGCTGGTCGAGGGGCTGGTGGCATCGCTGGAAGATCTGGGGGTGCATGCCAAATTGGACATCAGCGGCGCTGATCAGCCGTCGGCGCTGGTGGTCGTGTCGTTCGCGATCCACACCGGGGCGATCGTGGTTGCGGATCCTGCCGACGATCTGGCGCCGTGGCGTGATGCGAAGCCGGTTTCGAGTGCGTCCTCTGAGCCAGATCCAGAGCCTGCAGCCTCCGTCACCAAACATCCGGACAGGTCGCGCAGGTCGCTGAAGCGCTGGACAAAGGACGAGGTGCAAACGGCCGTGCGGATGAAGGACGCGGGCAAGACCGCCAGGGAGATCGCCGCGGCCCTGGGCCGGCCGCTTGCGGGCGTGAAGTCCAAGCTGCAGGAAATCAATGCCAGCGCACCACCGGAAAAGGCCCGCAAGCAGGCGCCGCGCTGGAGTGCCGAGGAAATCACCACCGCCAAGCGGATGCTGCGCGATGGGGCTGGACCGCGCGCAATTTCCGAGGCCGTGGGACGCCCGCTGCCCGCGACGAACTTCAAGCTTCGCAGGTTGCGCGCAGAAGTTGCCGAAGAGGACGCCGCCTGCGAACCGAAGCCCGCCCAAGACAAAGCCGTTGAGCAGTCAAAGCCTCAATGCACACCGTTGATGCGACCGCCGGTTTCCGATGCTGGGAGTTTTACCGAACGCCAGATCGACGCGCGGTTGGATGCAATCGGTTATTCGGATGGCTGGGATGCGAACCTGGATCTGGAAATGGTCGAGCTGCTGGCCGGTGGCACAAGCGCGCTAGACGCGGCGACCATTCTGGAAACCACGAGGAACAAGGTAATCGAGCGCTTTCGGACGCTTTGTCCGAATGCAACGATCGACGAGCAGCAGAAACTGCTCGTGGTGCTGCGGCGGCGGGCTGGGAGGAGCGACAAGTGACTGTTACTCACCTTTTAGGAGATGTGTTCGAAAATCTGGCGCAACTCCCAAGCGACCATTTCGACTGTATCGTTACATCACCGCCGTATTGGGGCCTGCGAGACTATGGGGTAAACGGACAGATTGGCTTGGAACCGACGTTGGCCGAGCACTTGGACGTAATGGTGCGGGTGTTCGCGGAATTGCACCGTGTGTTGAAACCGGAAGGCACTTGCTGGCTGAATTACGGCGACTGCTATGCCACAGCACCGAACGGGCGCAGCGCGGCGGACACCAAGGCTGCCGGAAGTGACGACCGGACATTCAGGGACAAGCCGTTCTCAACAGTGCAAGGGACGCTGAAACCAAAAGACCTTTGCATGGTGCCAAATCGCTTGGCAATCGCGCTGCAACAAGACGGTTGGTGGGTCAGGTCGGAAATCATATGGGCCAAGCCAAACCCTATGCCTGAGAGCATCAAGGATCGGCCGGCGACGGCCCACGAGAAGATTTTCCTGCTCACAAAATCGGCACAGTATTTCTACGATGCCGAGGCTGTGAGGCAAGGTGCGGCCGCGTCCTCAGTCACAAGGTGGCGGCAAGACATCCAGAACCAAGCCGGCTCTGACCGAGCGAACGGCGGCGCAAAAACCAACGGGCCGATGAAGGCTGTCGGCGGCCCGAAAAGAGACAAGCAGCGTGGTCATGGTCGGCGCCATGCCGGTTTCAATGACCGTTGGGACCAGATGTCCAAAGTAGAGCAGCAAAAGAACGGTCGAAACCTTCGAAACTACGAACCAGCCCCCGTTCAGGTGTGGAAAATTGCTACACGTCCGTTTTCTGAAGCGCATTTCGCAACTTTCCCACCTGAACTTGTCGAACGGTGCCTGTTGGCGGGTTGCCCACGCGACGGAAACGTCCTCGACCCATTTGGCGGTGCAGGCACAACGGGATTGGTAGCAGACCGTTTGCAGATTGACGCCACGCTTATCGAGATCAACCCAGAATACCAACGCATCTCGGTCGAAAGAATCGAGCAAGATCATGGTGGCCTTTTCGGTGAGCACCAAGAGGTGCTGATATGAGAGATCGCGTAACGGCGGAGAACCTGCTCGATCTGATGCAAGCTCCGCCAGAAATCGAACCAGTCGACCCAGATGGTGATGTGGTTCAAGGGCGCCCGGACGAGGTGCTGACGCTCGCCCACAGTCGAATCCGGCATCTTTCTTCCGCGGAGATCGAGTTGCATCGCCACACCGACGGTCGGTGGATGTGGTCGGTTAGCTATCATTTCTGCGATCGGGGCGGTTCTTACAAAGTCGGCCCGAAATGGGGCCGGTTCGCCCGCGATCGCCAAAGCGCCCTTTATTGGGCCACACAGGAACTTATCAGGGCGACCCGCAATGTCGCCGACGACAGCGAAGCGCGGCGCATCGCTGCTTGGGTCGGGAAACTGTGATGGCCAGCGTTCTTGTTGCCTGTGAATACTCCGGCACTGTCCGCAACGCCTTTCTGCGCGAAGGTCACGACGCATGGTCGTGTGATCTGCTCCCCTCGGACGATGGCAGCAACCGCCACATCATCGGCGACGCGCGCGACCTCCTGAATGACGGCTGGGACTTGCTGATGGTTGCGCACCCGCCTTGCACCCGGCTTTGCAACAGCGGCGTCAGATGGCTGCACGCCGCACCCAGAGGCAAGACCACCGACCAGATGTGGGCCGAACTGGATGAAGGGGCCGCGCTGTTCTCGGACTTCTGGAACGCGCCGATCGAGCGGATCGCAATCGAAAATCCTGTCATGCACAAGCACGCCAAGGCGCGCATCCGCAACTACCGACCCCCAGCTCAGACGGTGCAGCCCTGGTGGTTCGGCGATCCCGCCTTCAAGGCCACCGGGTTCTATCTGAAAAACCTGCCGCCGCTCGCACCGACGGCCAAGCTGACACCGCCGGCCAAGGGCACCGACGCCCACAAACGCTGGTCATGGGTCCATCGCATGCCCCCGGGACCTGACCGCGCCAGGGAACGCGCCCGCTTCTTTCCGGGGATGGCCGCCGCGATGGCCAGCCAATGGGGGGATGTTGCCAAACAGGAGATCGCAGCATGACCTACCGACCATTGCGAGAGCGAGAGCAGGACTCGATGAGCATCGAGGAACTTTGCAAGCCGATCAGCGCCACCAAGATGCCGGCAAGCGCGAAGCTGTTGGCCATTGGCGGGCTCGGCAAGGAGTTATCGGAAACCAGGGCCCGCGCCATCCAAAGGCGAGTAGGGATCGACAGCCGAAAGGTGCCTAGAGAGCCACGGGTCTGTGCGTTTCCGGGGTGCCTAATGGAGATATCTCGACAATCCAGGTCCGGAATGTGCGCCACCCATCTTCACCAAGACGGCTGCCACTGTATTTCATGCCGAACGAAAACGAGATGACGATCCTTGAAGCACTCGCGACCATCACCACGCCGGAAGAAATGGACGGGTTCACGGAATGCCTTCGGAACCCACCGCCCGGCATCGAAAGGCGATTGGTATCGGACGAAGAATGGCGCGCCATAGCGCTCAAGAAAATCGAGATGGAAAGAAAGGAACAGGCACATGCTCATCGCAAGGATCGAGAACGCCACCCGCGTCGTCGGTAAGTCGCAGGGCTACCTTGGGCTGCCGATCAGGGACGAAGTCGTCATTGACCCGACCACGGACGAGAAAACACCGGTGATGGTGACGGCGTGGGAGCCGAGCATCGAGGAAATCGAGGCGCTGCGCCAAGGCGCCAAGATCCACCTCACGCTTTACGGCTACATGCACCCGCCGGTCAGGATCGACGTGGGGCCCATCCCGGAATGAAGGGACAGCCGTCAATCAGCAGCATCTACCGGATGGCGCCCGGAACCGCCAACGACGATGCGCTCGCGGAATGGGGCCGCATTGAGCGCCTGCGCCGGGAGGCATGGCGAAAGACGGGCGTCGTCACGATCAGAATCGAGGAGCTACCGGAGAGCCTTCAAGGGCCGATACAGCAGTGGGCAGAGGACCAATATGGCAGGCGATAAATGGATGAGCGTGCAGCAGGCGCTCGAGTGGGCGTTCGGAAAGGAAGGGGCACAGCTGGAATTGCCCGAACCTGACGTCGAGGATCGCGGCTTCGGCTTCGGGATGGAATATGTCCTGATGGAGCAGGCCCGCTTGGGCGTGCGCGTCGACACGTTCCGCGGCAAGTCATACCCGCACGAGGATGCGGATACGATTGCGGCCGTGGTCACCCATGTGAGCGGAGGGTTCAGAACGGCCATCATGGTGGTGGAGTGCGCGCGATCAGGAATAACGCCAGACTGGATGCCAGGGGCTGTTCCGAAGGTCGAGCCGAAAGCGTGGAAGCGCCGCAGCGGTTTTCGGCACTATGCGAAGTCGGAGCGCATTGGGACGCACGTGGAGGAGGTTCGTCTGCCGCACCCGAAATATCCGACCAAGACGATCATCCGGCGCAAGAGAACAGAGATTCTCTGGACGCCAATTCGCTGGTCGCCGACCGAACACCAAATCGCCAGTGCCAGAAAACGCTATGACGAGTGGTGGTCCGCGCTGGACGAAATCCGCGAGAACCTTTCGTATCTTCGTCTGACAATGGTCAAGATCACCGAAGTCATGCCACCCCGGAAACCATGGAGGCGGCCATCAGGCGCGGGTCGGAAAAATATGCACAAAGCACCCATCCGGTAGCCAAGCGCCGGTGTGTGCTGTCCAAAACGCGCCTTTTGTCCCGAAACCTGCGCTCTTGACTTTTTCCATTCGTATTGACAACCTGCCAGCGAACCGAATTGCGGAAGAACGCAGGACGGGAATTCCAGACAGTTCGATTTGGGAGCGCGCCACCACCCCCCCGGTTGGCGCGCTTTGTCGTCGCGGTTTCAGGTTCTCCGCGCCAAAGCAAAACCTGGTCCATCTCCGCCAAGGTGAGAACAGGAGTGAGCAATGCCAGGAGGCAGGCCGACCAAATACAATCCCGAAATGTGCGCCACCGTCATAGAGGTAGGCCGGCGCGGCGATACCGTCGCCAGCATGTGTAAGGCGCTCGGAATCTCGCGGGAAACCATGAACCGGTGGCGGCACGAAAAGCCCGAGTTTCAGGACGCCGTAAAAGACGGATTGGGCCTGGCACAAGCGTGGTGGGAAGAAAAAGGCAAGGATGCCACGTTCGGAAAGGAGCCCGGGTTTAACGCCACGAGTTTCATTTTCAACATGAAGAATCGGTTTTCGGAAGATTGGCGCGATCGACACGAGGTGACCGGGAAGGATGGCGCGCCATTGGTGCCGACGACCATCGACGTGGACAAGCTGACCCTGAAAGAACGCAAGCAACTCTTGGCGCTGCATGCCAAGGCAACCGATGCTGACGGCAGGTGATGTTCTAGCTCTTGAACGGTCCATCGCGGCGGAGAGCCTGGCAGACTTCGTCAAGATGGCATGGCACACGATCGAGCCGGGCCAGCCCTATGTGCACAACTGGCACATTGATGCGCTCGGGGATCACTTGCAGGCGGTGGCCGCCGGGGAAATTCCGCGGCTGCTGATCAACATTCCGCCGGGCACGATGAAGTCGAGCACCACCAGCGTGTTCTTCCCTGCGTGGCTATGGGGGCCAGCGGGAAAGCCGCATTCCCGGTTCATCGGTGCGGCGCACGAACAGACGCTGGCAACACGCGACAATCGCAGGACACGCCTGTTGGTAGAAAGCGAGTGGTTTCAGACCAGGTGGCCGGTCCGGATCACGTCGGACCAGAACGAGAAGACGTTCTTCGAAACGGAGGACCGCGGGTTCCGGCAATCCAGCGCGGTGCGGTCCATGACGGGCCGCCGGGGTCATTTCATCGCGTGGGACGACCCGATCAACCCAGAGGATGCGCACAGCCCCACAGCGCGGGAAACGGCGATCCGCATCTTCACCGAGACGCTGCCAAGTCGGATGGTGGACCCGAAAACATCGGCGATCATCATCGTGATGCAGCGTCTGCACCAAGACGATGTCAGCGGATACATTCTCGAGAATGATTTCGGCTATGAACACCTTTGCTTGCCGATGGAATTCGAGCCGGATCGCAAGTGCTACACGTCGATCGGGTTCGAAGATCCAAGGACGAAAGAAGGCGAACTACTGTTCGAGGAGCGGTTTCCGCGCGAAGTCGTGGAGCGCGACAAGAAGGTGATGGGGTCTTACGCGACCGCCGGACAGTTCCAGCAGCGCCCGGCGCCTCGAGAAGGCGGCATGTTCAAACGGTCGGACTTCGAGATCGTCGATGCAGTGCCGGTCGGTTGCCGGTGGGTGCGCGCTTGGGACTTGGCGGCCTCGGTCGAAAAGACATCCGCCTTTACCGCCGGTGTGCTCATGGGGCGCACGCCAAAAGGCGAGATCATCGTCGCCGATGTAGCGCGCGATCAGGTGTCGCCGTCCGGTTTGGAGAAACTTCTTCGGGCGACGGCCTCGATGGATGGTGTCTCCGTGCCGGGGTCGATTCCGCAAGATCCTGGCTCGTCCGGAAAATACCAGGCGAAGGCGTTGATCTCGGGTCCGCTGGCCGGGTTCAACTACAAAGCATCGCCCGAAACTGGCGACAAGGTTGCCCGCGCTGAGCCGCTCGCAGCGCAGGTCGAGATTGGAAACGTCAAATTGCTTCGCGGCGATTGGAACAAGGCGTTCCTCGACGAGATTTCGATGTTCCCGGCAGGCAAGAACAAGGACCAGGTGGACGCGGCCAGCCGCGCATATGGCGAACTGATGAAAAGCAAGCCGTTCAACTGGTATGTCGGCGGAGGAACAGATGAAGCTACTTGATCCGCGGACGTGGTTCACCAAGGCAAGCGCGGTTGGCCAGATCATCGCGGAGCGCGGCCTCGGTCAGCCCGTGTGGTCGAAACGGAACTATCAGAGTTTCGCCAAGGAAGCCTACCAGTTGAATGCGGTTTCCTATCGCTGCATCAAGCTCGTGGCTGGAAACGCGGCCGGTGTGAAATGGCTTTTGGTCGGTCGCGATGGAAAGGTGATCGACAACCACCCGCTGATCGACCTGTTGCGCCGCCCTACCCCGCTCAACAGCGGTCGGACGTTCTTCGAGGCTGTGTATGCATATCTGCTGATCGCGGGAAACAGCTACATCGAGGCCAACGGGCCGGAAGGTGGCAAGCCAGGGGAGCTGTGGGTGCTTCGGCCAGATCGCATGAAGGTCGTGCCCGGGAAAATGTCGATGCCGGAGGCTTTCGAATACAGCGTCGGCGGAAAAAAACACCGGTGGCCGGTAAACCAGGTCGATGGCACGTCGCCGATCCTGCACCTCAAGGAGTTTCACCCGACCGACGATTGGTATGGCTTGAGCAGGGTCGAAGCGGCCGCCTACGGCATTGACCGCCACAACGCGGCATCGGCCCACAACAAGGCCTTGTTGGACAATGGGGCCCGGCCGTCCGGCGCTTTGGTTTTCGAGCCGGTGACCTCGGGGGGGGAATCTCAGAACGCCCCGAAGGAAATCATCGAGGCCGCGGAAAAACAACTGATGGCCCGGCACGGCGGACCGACGAATGCCGGCCGCCCGATGATATTCGGCGGCAATGTGCGCTGGGAAGCTATGGGCTTCAAGCCGCGCGACATGGACTACGCGGTATCCAAGGACGACAGCGCGCGCGATATCTGCATCGCGTTTGGCGTGCCACCGGTGCTCGTCGTCAAGGGCGAGGCAACCTACAACAACATGCGGGAAGCCAAGCTCGACCTCTACGAGGACACGGTGCTTCCGCTGGTCGAGTTTCTGACGGGCGAATTGAACACATGGCTGGTGCCGCCATTCGGCGACGGGCTTCGTTTGGTGCCCGACCTGGATTCCGTATCCGCTTTGGAATCCAGACGCGAAACCAAGCGCCGCTCGACGGTGGAACTTTTGAAAGAGGGCGTGATCAGCCATGACGAGGCACGCTCGGACCTCGATTACGGGCCTCGCGACCCGGACGCGGTCGGGAGCGTTGACGGCAGCACGCTCTCGGCCCTGGTCGCTGCGATGCCAGAGGTCGGGATCATGCCTCTGGCGCGCTACATGCGCTCGGTTCAACTGGTTCCGCCGGACATGAGCGACGAGGAAATCCTGGCGATGGCAATGGATCTGATCGAGAGCGATCCAATCAATGATGGAGCAGGCGATGCAATTCAAAACTGATCGCAAGGACGGGCTTTTCAGGGGCGACTTCGGCACGCCGGCGCCGTTCGACATGAAGGAGTTGAACGAGGACGGCGAGTTCGAGGGCTATGCCGCGACATTCGGCGACGTGGACCTCGGCAACGATATCGTGATGCCGGGCGCGTTTTCCGCGTCCCTGGTCAAATGGCCGGCGCACAAGGTCAAGATGCTGCATCAGCATCGCCCCGATGAAATCGCCGGCAAGTGGCTCGAACTGCGCGAAACCGACAAGGGGCTCTATGCGAAAGGCAAGTTGTTCCTGAAGGTGCAACGCGGCCAGGAAATCCACGAGATGATGAAGGAGGGCCAGCTTGAAGGGCTCTCGATCGGCTACCGCACGCGCGAATACGAGATCGACAATGAACTTGGCGTGCGCCGGCTGAAGAAGGTCGATCTGCGCGAAATCTCGATCGTGACCTTCCCGATGAACGAAATGGCTGGCGTGACCCTCGTGAAGGGCGACACCATTCCAACTGAACGAGAATTTGAGCGGTTCCTGATGCGGGATGCCGGGTTCACCGCTCAACAGGCCAAGGCGATCATCGCCAATGGCTACAAATCGCTGACCAACGCGCGGGATGCCGGAGAAAGCGATGATAGCGGGTCTCTTCTGGCCCAAATGGCTGCGGTGATGCGCAGCTAACATCATCAAATCAAAGGAGGATGTCATGTTGGACATTCAAAAGGCGCCCGCGCAAGCGAAGGCGGGGCTTCCGCTTGAACGCAAGGACGACAGCGGCGGCCTGGATGGCGAAAAGGCTGTTCGCGAGTTCAAGGAAGCGTGGAACACCTACCGGGAAAAGAACGATGCTCGCCTGGACGCACTCGACAGGAAGCTGTCCGATCCCATCGGCGAAGCGGAACTCAAGAAGATCGACGAATTCCTCGACAAGCACGAAGGCCTGAACCAGAAACTGGTTCTCGGCCAGAAGGCTCAGGAAGCGGTCGAAGAGCTCAAGAAGCGCTTTGACGCGGTCGAGACCGCGCTGCAGCGCAAGGGCGTGGCGGGGGCCGAGGAAAAGGTCAACCGAGCCGGCCTGTGGGCAAAAGCCGTCTACCAGGTGTTCCACAAGGGTGAGCCGAACCTTGCCGAGGAAGAGCGTGGCTGCCTCGACGACATCAAGGCCGAATACAAGGCCCTGAACGTCGGGACGGCGACCGAAGGTGGCTACCTGGCGCCGGTCGAATACGTCCGCGAGATCATCAAGGGCATCACCGAGTCCAGCCCGGTCCGGTCGCTTGTGCGCGTTCGCAATACGTCCAGCAAATCCATCCAGATCCCGAAGCGCACCGGCCAGTTCGCCGCCGTGCGCGTGCACGAACTGGGCACCAAGTCCGAAACCACGGGCCTGGGCTACGGCCTCGAAGAACTGGTGGCGCCGGAGATGTATGCGCTGGTCGATGTGACCAATGACATGCTCGAAGACAGCGCCTTCGACATCGCGGCTGAAATCGAGATGGAAGCGATCGAGCAGTTCTCGGTCAAGGAGGGCCAGGAGTTCATCACCGGCACCGGCGTTGGCGAAATGGAAGGCATCCTCGTGAACGGCGACATCGCTGAAACGGTCTCCGGCTCTGCCACGGCGATCACCGCCGACGGCATGCTCGATCTCAAGCACGCGATCAAGTCCGGCTATGCCCGTAACGCAAACTGGCTGATGAACCGCACCACCATCGGCGTGGTTCGCAAGCTGAAGGACATCAACGGTGCCTACATCTGGACGCCGGGCATCGCGCAGGGTGCGCCCAACACCATCGACGGCGATCCCTATGTCGAGGTGACCGACATGCCCAACGAGGGAGCCGGCGCCTACCCGATTGCCTACGGCGACTGGCGCCGCGCCTACACGATGGTCGACAGGATCGTCATGGACATGATGCGCGACCCCTACACGCAGGCCGACAACGGCAAGGTCCGCTTCCGGTTCCGGCGTCGGAGCGGCGGCAAGCTGACGCTGGCCGAGGCGGTTCGCAAGCTGAAGTGCTCGACCTGATGAAACACGGGCTGGCCTGACGGCCGGCCCGACTTGAAATGAACAGGAGGAACAGAGATGTTCGATCTTCACAATAACGTCCACCCCGTGCTCGGCTTGGCGCCGAGCGCCGGGCCTTCGGACAACACGGCGCAGGTGTGCGCCATCGTCGACCGGCAGGGCTACGAGTCGCTGGAATACATCATCGCGACGGGCACCTTGGTGGACGCGGATGCGACCTTCACGGTGCTTCTGGAGGAGGGCGACAATGCCAGCCTGTCCGACGCCGCGGCTGTGGCCGATGTCGACCTGATCGGCACGGAAGCATTGGCGAGTTTCACTTTCGCGGATGACAGCAAGTGCTTCAAGCTCGGCTACAAGGGTGGCAAGCGCTACACGCGCATGACCATCACCCCGGCCAACAACACCGGTGCCGCTCCGATGGCCGTGGTCGCCGTGCTCGGCAACCCGTCCTCGGCGCCGACCGCCAACCCGCCGGCGTAACATGAGATCGGGCCGGGCGGTCTGCTGCCCGGCCCAAATCCGTCAAACCGAAAGGACAGATCATGCTGTATCGCGCCAAGAAATCGTTCAACATCGCCCGCGATGGCTTTACCAGTGAACACGTTCGCGAGGGTCAGATCATCAACGACGTTCCGAGGGATATGGCGCGCGGCCTGATCCTCGAGGGGTTCATCGAGAACGCGCCGGCGGGGGCCAAGATGGCGCCGCCCCTTGAAAACAAGGCAGAGGTCGAACCGACCGACCAGGTCGAACCCGTTGCCATCCCGGAAAACTGGCGCGACCTGCCCTGGCCGGAGCTGCGGTCGCTCGGCGCCGAGGTTTCGCCGACGGTCGTGCGCAACAAGTCCGACGCCATCCAGGCGATCGAGGCCTATATCGGCGAATGAGCCGATTTAATCAGTGAGAAACCGCCATGCGCCATGATATCCATATCCAGCAGGGCGCGGACTGGTCCTTCGTCTACACGCACAAGGACAGCTCTGGCTCCGTGCTGGATGTGACCGGGTATTCCGCCCGCGCCTCGATCAAGATCGGGTTCGGATCGTCGAACATGGCCTATCTGTCGAGCGGATCGGACGCGAACGGCGGAACCATCACGGTCGGCGGGACCGATGGCAAGATCACGATGAGCATGACCGCCGAACAGACCGCCGCGCTGCTCGACAATGCGCTCGACGTGCTTTCGGAAAACTACGTCGCGCCGACCGGGCAGTTTCTCAAGGCAAGATACCAGCTGGAACTGCTGTCGCCGGCCGGGACCGTAACGCGCCCGCTCGAAGGTAACGCGATGATTGACCGGGAGATCACAACCTGATGGCCCTGACAGTTGAAACCGGTGCCGGTGTTTCCGGAGCGGACGCCTACGCCTCGACCACCACGGTCGACACATATTGGTCTAACCGGCCCCAGAACGCATTGTCGGCGACGTGGGCAGCCGGAGCGACCGCAAACAAGGAAGGGGCGATCCGCGAGGCTTCGGCCTATCTGGATGCCGTTTTCGGCCCGCACTACCGAGGGGTCGCGCGGGGCACCCTGCAAGGGCTGCTGTTTCCGCGCTCGGACGCATTGGACGATGCCGGGTTTCCGCTGCCAGACCTGCCTCAGCAACTGGTCGATGCGGTGTGCGAACTGGCGGCCAGGGCCCTCAGCAATCCTCTGGCAGATGACGATGATCGCGGCAATCAGATCGTGCGCATCAAGGAAAAAGTGGACGTCATCGAAACCGACACCCAATACGCCGAGGGCGCGCAGAAGCACAAAAGCTACGGCTTCGTCGCCGGCATGCTGGCGCCAATTCTCGACGGCACACAGCCGAATGCGCCGACACCGGCGTGGAACTGGACATAGGAGGAGGCAGACCATGCCAGCAATCACAGCGACCGACATGGGCGGCAGCGGCGCAAAGTCGATCACCGAAACCACGCTGAACGGCTCGGACACGTTCGTCTACGATGGCAACCGCGATCCGATCCTGTATCTTCGCAACCCGACCGCCGGGGCGATTTCGGCCACCATCGACGGCAGCGGAGCGTCCACCACCCACGGCATTGAAGGCGTCGGGACCATGGACCTTTCGGGCGGGTATGCCGTCGGCTCGATCGCAGCCGGCGCGGCCAAGGCAATCCGCCTGTCCACGATCCGGCACTATCTCGAGGGCACCATCGCGATCAACAGCGGCACGGGCCTCGTGGCTTCGCTGCTGAACTTCTGATCATGGATCGCGAAAGAGTATCCATCGCCCGGATCGAGGTCGTGGAGCGCGGTGATGGGCAATACACGAAAGTGGTCCTTTCGGACGGAAAAGAACTCGTCGGCATCAAGAAGCTGACGGCCACCGCCGGCGCCAATGATCAGCCGCTCGTCGAACTGACGGCGATCATCAAAAACTGAAGGGCAGGACATGGCGAAACTGACCAATCACACCCGCAGGCCGGTTGAACTTGCAACCGGGCATGTCATCGAGTCGGGCGAAACGCTCGAGACCACGATGGATGTGGTGCGCCACGTCGACAATGTGCCGTATCTGAGCGGACTTGAACTGTCCGGGCGCATGACCATCGAGCGCGATCCGGACAAGCCGTCGATCGATGTCATCACGCAAATGACGGTCGGAGAACTGCGGAAACTCCTCAAGGATTTCGGCGAAAGTGCCCCGTCCAGGGACACGGCGGCCGTCCTCAAGTCCAAGGCGGTGAACCTGCTTCATGGCAACGTTTGACTACAGTGCGCTCAAGACCAGAGCGGAGGCACTGATCACGAAATTCGGGCAAACGGCAACCCTGCGACAGTTGGCAACCGGTGCCGGCGCCGGATATCAGCCGATCAGGGGAACGCCTACCGACACGCCGATCGAGGTCATCGACCTGCGCAAGATGGAACGTGACGCTGCCGGCGTTCTGACCAAGGAGGTTCGTCGGCAGCTTCTGGTCAGCACAAAGGCCAGTGTGACGCCGCAAAAGGACGATACCGTGCAAATCGGATCGACGTGGCATAAGATCCTCGCCGTTCGCCCGGTCAACCCTGGCGGCACGAACCTGCTGTTCAAGCTGGAACTGGAAACCTGATGGCCCACGACATTCTCAAGCTGCTCGACCAGCTGGAACCGAGTGTCCGCAAGGCGTTTCTGGCTTCCATACAGGACATTCGGTCCGAAGCGCAGATGGCTGTGATCGTCGGTGCCCTGGAGCGCGGCGATATCCCGGCGGCACTGACGGCCCTCAACCTTCGGCCGGAGTTTTTCGCGCCGCTCGATGACGTTTTGCGGGCTGCATACATGCAGGGGGGCGCGGAGGCGCTGGCAGGTCTGCCAAGGCTACCCGACCCTTTTCCGGAGGGCGCGTGGTTGCGCGCTTTGATGGCCGCAATCCGCGCGCGGAACAGTGGCTGACCAGAAATTCGGCACGGCTGATCACCGAGATCACCGAGGGGCAGCGCAAGCTGGTTCGGTCGGTTCTGACCCAAGGCATGGAAGAAGGCCGCGGGCCACGTTCGGTAGCGCTTGACCTTGTCGGCCGCAGGAACCGCGCCACGGGGCGACGTGAGGGTGGACTGCTCGGGCTGACCGAAAGCGGCCTGTCCACTGTCCAGAATGCACGAGCGGCGCTCATGAGCGGCGATCCTTCGGCCATGGAGCAATATCTGAGACTGAAAAGCCGGGATCGCCGGTTTGATCCGATCGTTCGCAGGGCGATCCGCGAGGGAAAGCCGGTGCCGGCGGACCAAGCACGCAAGATAGCCGGGCGCCTGGCCGACCGGTTGCTCTACCGCCGCGGCGAGACAATCGCGAGAACGGAACTGCTGCAAAGCCTGCACGCCGCCCAGAACGAGGGGATCATGCAGCTGATCGACGCCGGGAAAATCCGGCAGGACCAGGTCACGGTGGTGTGGGATGCGGCAAACGACAGCGCAACGCGACCCAGCCACCGGGCGATGGATGGGCAGACGCGCCGCTTGGGTGAACCGTTCACATCTGGCGACGGCAACCAACTGATGTTTCCGGGTGATACAAGCCTGGGCGCGCCGGCTTCCGACATTGTCAACTGTCGCTGCAGGTTGGAGCAGCGCATCAACTTCCTGGCCGATCTGCCATGACGGTTTTCAAGGTCGCGCATCTCGATGCGTGGGCGCGCAAGATCAAGAAGCGCACCGACCTGATCGTGCGCCAGGCCACGCATGACGTGATCGCCAGCGCGTCCCGGACAAGGCCCGGGGTGATGCGCGGCGGCACGGTGCAGCCCGGCTACGTGCCGCGCGACACCGGGTTTCTTGCAGCATCGCTGGTTTCGTCGCTGAACGGCTCGACAGCGCTGACCGGCGAGGACAGCTACATCATGGTCGTCGCGGATATGGATGCAGGCGACGTGGCGGAATTCGGCTGGACCGCGGCATACGCCCGCGTTGCGCACTATCGCGGCTGGATGTGGGTCGATGTGGCAGCCAACAACTGGCCGCGCATTGTCGACCAAGTCGTCGAAAGAGCAAAGGCCATGTCATGAACAAGAAGGACATCGTCAACGGTCTGAAGGATGTGCTCGATGGCGCGATCTTTGGCGTCGGCGTTTCCTGGCCGAACTTGGACTATTCCGGCAGTAGGCCCTTCCTTGAGGTGTCCTTCCCGACCGTCGTGCGAACGGGCGCCACGTTGAAGGGCAACCAGGTCGTGCGTGAGATCGGAAGGATGATGGTCATTGTCGTTGCCGATCTGAACGAAGGCGAGGACACAGCCAACGATTTCGCGGACCAGGTCGAAGCGCTGTTTGTCGAGGGCAAGACCATCGCCATCACAGGCGGCAATGTCGTGATCACGGCACCGCCAGAAATTCGCGGCGGCTTTCGCGATGGTCCGGATTGGCGCGTTCCGGTGCTCATTCGCTATACCGCCACGTCAACCTGATACCGGCCTACCGGGCAGGCCGGTGCCCCACAGCGGGTGAGGCCCGGAGACAACCCAAGAACTGGAGGGCAGCATGTCCATTTCCTTCATCGGTTCGACGCTCAGCGTGTCGGCCGCGAAACCTGCGACCGAGGACGCGTCCGGCTACGGCGCCCTGACCTGGACGGAAGTCGGCAAGGTCGTGTCGATCGGCGAACTCGGAGATGAGGCCGAGGATATCGCGTTCGATGTTCTGAAGACCGGTCGCAAGAACCACGTCAATGGCGTGAAAGACATCGGCGACGTGCCGGTGACTATCGAATACGACGTTTCCGACGCTGGCCAGGTGATCATCACGGCGGGCAACAACGGCAATACGACCCATTCCTTCCGGATCACCGACACCGACGGCGAGAACTGGTATTTCTACGGGCTGATCGCCAACCAGAAGATGATGGCGCGCGAGTCCGGCCAATACAAAGGCCAGTCCTTCGTGATGCGCGGCCAATCCGGTCTGGTCAAGGCGTAGACCGCCGGGTGCTGCGACTGCCAGACCGGTCAGGGGCGGGTTGGCGGACCCGCCCCGATTTCTTCCGCCAAAGAGGTAACACATGGATCTTTCGACCCTGAACACAGCGGGGCCAGCCGAACGCGGCTCGGCGCTCCACCTGAAACACCCGGCGCTTGGGCACCTGCTCTACACCGGCGACGGCGCGTCCGAAATGGGCGAGTTGATCGACGAAAGCAAGGCCGAGCCGGTCCTGGTGTTTGTGCGCGGCATCGAGAGCAAATCGGCCAGGGAATTCGCTCGCGCGCTCCATCAGGCCCGCATGAAACTCGACGAGAAGCGCCCGTCCGACCTGGCTGCGATCGAGAAGATCGGGTTGGACTTCGCGGTCAGCCTGGTTGTCGGGTTTTCCGGCCTCGAGCGTGACGGAAAACCGCTCGAAGCGACAGAAGAGAACATCCGGGCGTTTCTCAGCGCATCGGATGAGATCGTGTCACAAGTGACCGAATTTGCGCAGGATAAGCGCAATTTTTTCGCGAAAGGGTCAGCCAACTAGAACTGGCGGCCCGTCAGTATGGCTGGCTCAGCGCCGTCCCGGAAGACGATGCCGGCAACAAGTGGCCGCATGACAGGCTCTCCCAGCGGCGCCTTGAGGGCCTTTCGGACGGCATCCTGGAGGTCGGGCCCGGGCGTTACCTCGTCGAGGCGCTGTTCGAGGTGGGTCCGGTATCTCCGGGCTTCAACGGCCCCTTGCCGATCACGTGGCAGGAAGTCGCCGGATACATGGCTGCGACTGAGGCCATAAGCGAACCGTGGGAAGCGCGACTTCTGGTCTCCATGTCGCGCCAGTTCATCGCAGGCCTTGAAGAGGGCCGAAACGTGCTCTCGATACCACCGGCCGAACGCAACGAGGATCGATAATGGACATCGCAAAGCTCGGCTTCCAAGTCGATTCCAGACCCGTCGACAAAGCCAACAAGCGCCTGGATGACTTCGCCCGCACCGGGCGTAAGGCTGCGAAGTCGACGGACAGGATGTCGGCATCATCTCGGCGCCTTGACCGCGCCATGAGCACGGCAGCACGCGGCGGCATCCGGAACGCCAGTTATCAGATCGCGGACGTTGCCGTGCAGATGAGCATGGGAACCAGCGCAATGCGCGCCATGGCGATCCAGTTGCCCCAGTTACTTGCGGGCTTCGGTGTCATGGGAGCAGTGTTGGGGGCCGTGGCGGCCATTGGCGGCGCGATAGCACCCGTTTTGTTCAAGTCCGGCGACGCAGCCGGATCCGCGGCCAACGAGGTGAGCCGCCTTGGAGAAGCGCTGCTGCAAATGGACAGAACGGCGGAGGTGTCGGCTCAAAACATCAACAATTTCCTGGTTCGCTCATTCTCGGCATCGTCGGATGCCGTCATGAAACTGATTGCCGACCTGAAGAACGTGCAGTCGGAAACCGCGCTCACCCGCTTCAAGACGGAAGCGGAAGATGCGTTGTCGACGATCAGCGCCAGTGTTGACGGGGTCTCGCAGGCCTGGGTGCAACTGCTGGACATGCAACGCAAGGTCGAAGACGGCCTTTTGACGCAGACACAGGCCAACCGATATACTAAGTCGTTCCAAGAAATCATCTTGGACAGTGGCCTCGCATTCGATGAGGTGACCAAACTTGACGAGGCGCTGTCGAAACTCGGCAGCTCGGCCACAACGGATGAATTCGTAGCCAATCTGGCAGACGCAAAAACCATCGCCGAAGATCTAGGCGGCCCGGTGGCCGACAGTGTCGTGTCTGGCCTTGTGGCAATGGCGGACAAGGCGGGCGTCCTGAGTCTCATTCTGGGCAAGGCCGCAGACAATGCTGCGTCGATCGGAGCGGGGCTTTCGGATACCGAATTCAACCAGTTGTTCGCCTACCAGCAATATGCGGCCACCAGGCTTGCAGCGCCGACAGAACCGCCGAAGCCACGGCGCCAGCGGTCGGAGGGACGGCGGTCACCGGTAGATACCCTGGCCGCACAATACGAGCGCCTTCGCGGGCAGATCGACCCGGTATGGCGCGCGACCAAGCAGTATGAAGACGCTGTCTCCACGCTCGATCGTGCGCTGTCCGCAGGGTTGATCGCCACGCAGGAGGAATACAACGCGCTTCTGGAACTGACCAAGTCCAGGTTCGGCGAGGTCGGTGATGGGATCAAGAACCTGCAGTCCATCGCCAAGACCATGGAAAGCAGCATGACGGACGCCTTCATGGCGATGGTGGATGGGACAAAAACGGCCCAGGACGCTTTTGCCGACATGGCGAAGGCAATCGTGAAGAAACTCTACGAAGTTCTGGTGGTCCAGCAGATTGTCGGTGGGTTTGACGCATCGACAGGAACCGGTAGCGGCATTGTCGGATCCATTTTGGGCGGTCTTTTCGGCGGCGCCCGCGCGGACGGTGGCCCGGTGGCGGCTGGCCGGACATATCTGGTTGGCGAGCGCGGACCGGAGCTTTTCACGCCCAGGACTTCGGGGCAGATCGTTCCGAACGGTGGGTCGATCGTGGTCAACCAGTATTTCAGCCTGAGCGCAAACGGCGATGAAAGCGTGAAGAAGATCATCGCAGCAGAGGCGCCCAAGATCGTGAACGCAACCAAGCGGGCCATCATCGAGGCGCGGGCGGCCGGCGGTCAGATGCGGACGGTGTTCTCGTGACGATTTCGTATCCGCTGTCTCTGCCAACTTCGGTCGGAATGGAAAGCATCGTGCTCTCGGGCTCGCATGCCATCAAGACCACCATGTCGGATATCACCTACAAGCAGCAGGTCTTGAATTACACGGCGCAGCGATGGGGCGCGGTTGTCAAGGTTCCGCAGTGCGACCGATCCCGTGCAGCCGATTGGGCGGCGTTCCTGTTCAGTTTGAAGGGTCAGTCCGGAACCTTCCTCATGGGCGACCCCGTCGGTGCGCAACCGCGCGGCTCGGCAGCCACCACGCCGGGAACGCCGGTGGTGAACGGAGCCGGTCAGCTCGGGAACACTCTGGCCATCACGGGTCTGCCGGCGAGCGTTGCCGGGTATCTGCTGCCGGGCGACTACATCCAGTTGGGGGCGGCATCCACCGCGACGTTGCACATGGTCCTGACCTCCGTGACCACGGACGCCTCGGGCAATGCCACGCTCGACATATGGCCTGACATGCGCGCATCCCCCGCCGATGCCTCCACGGTTGTGCTGACCGATACGGTCGGCGTGTGGCGTCTCACCCGCCCGATCTCCGAGTTCAGCCTCCGGGGCATCGGGATTTACGGCATCGAGTTCGAAGCCATGCAGGCGATCACATGAGCCGCGAACTTTCGCCAAGCCTGCAGGCGGCAGTCAAGGAAAGCGAGGTTCTGCCATTCTTCGCGGTCGATCTCGTCTTCGATGGCGGGCCGCTGTATTTCTGGACGGGTCCGACCGACCAGGTCATCGACGGAAAGACCTACATCGCCTCGAACTCGCTGCTCAGCATATCCGGGGTGGCGGAAACGACCGAGATGGAGGCCATCACCGCGCTGGTGTCGCTGTCTGGCATTCCGTCCTCGGTGCTTTCGCTCGCGCTGTCGGAACCGACGCGCAACCGACCTGCGCGCATCTATCTCGGGGCGCTGAACCAATACGAGAACATCCTCTACTACTCCGAGGAAATCGGGCAGAGCGGATACTGGAACCCGAACAACATTTCGGTCGTCGACAACGCGGCGCTGAACCCGGACGGTGATGCCACGACAGCGGATCAGATCGTCGAGGACACGACCAACGACTACCACGACGCAACGCAATGGCTGAACAGCGCCGTTCGCAACGCGACATACGCATTCCGGGTCCATCTCAAGGCAAATGGCCGGGACAAGATTAGGCTGTCCATGAACGCCCTCAGTGGCGATCAGGCCCGCGCCGAGTTCGACTTGGTGGCAAAGACTGCAAGTTCTTCGACCATCGGAACGGGATCGGTCGCGTCCGTGAACATCGTGGACGAAGGCGGCGGCTGGTTCCTCTGCGAGATGATCGCGACCCCAAGCACCACAGGCGGCACCAAGGTCGGGTTCGGCATCAACCTGCTGAATTCGACTTGGGCAGCACTCTACACCGGCGATGGCGCGTCCGGTTGCTACGCCTGGGGGGCGCAACTGGAGGTCAACACGGCCTTCGGGAAATACGCCCGGACGCTGGACAAGGTCATCACCAAGTCGACCGTGCTCTATACCGAGATTTTCGCCGGTTCGATGAGCGAAATGAACATCAGCGAGGGCGCAGAGTTCTCGACCGTGACCGTCAAGATCGTGAACAAGATGGCGGACCTCGAAAAGCCGCGCATCCGAAGGCTTACGTCTGCATACCAGAAGTCGATCTACCCAACCGATACCGGGCTCGACTTCGTGGAAAGCATCCAGGATCAGCCGGTGTTCTTCGGGAAGAAAGGCCCATGACGTTCCTCGAGTTCATCGAACACCGCCGGTCGATGCCGTTTGCCTGGGGCAAAAACGACTGCATGACCTTCGTGCTGGACGGGATCGAGGTGCAGACAGGCGTGAGTTTCGATCGACCGAAATACAGGACCGAAGCCGGCGCCAGGCGCGCGCTTGTCCGCATCCTGCGCGACAGCGGGGCAAGTGATGTGACCGCGCTTTTCGACCGGCATTTCGAGCGGTCGCGGTTCCCGTCGCCTATCGGGACGCTCATAGCCCGTCCGGCACCAGAGGACCGCACGACGGGCTACGCCATGGGGTTCGCCGTTTCCGGTGCCAAGGGTGCGTTCCTGGCTGCCAGAGGGCTCGAGTTTGCCAGGCACGAGCCGGGTGACGTCTACTGGAGGATCGAGTAATGCCGCAGATTGCGCCGATCATTGGCGCGGCGCTGGCAACCTTCGGACCGCTCGGATCAGCAATCGGAAGTCTGAGCCTGTTCACGTCCTTCCTGATCCGGGCTGGAATAGGGCTTGCGCTTAGCGCACTGTCCAGAAACACCGCCCAACAAGCCAAGACGCAAGCCACGGATTTCGGCTTCCAGGTCACCGCCAGGGGGTCAAACCTGCTGCACCCGTATATCTACGGCGAGGCCAAGGTTTACGGCGCCGAGGTCTATCGGGAATCCACCGGCACCGACAACAACTTCTTCCACCAGGTTCTGGTGTTCGCCGGCCACGAGGTCGACAGTTTCGTCGAATATTGGGTGGACGATTACCTTGTTACGCTGGATAGCGCGGGAGATGTGACGAGCGCCACCAAGACGGACGGCTCGACCACGACCAAATACAATGGCAACATCCGCATCCGGCCGCACCTTGGAACTACGACGCAGGCTGCCGACAGCGAATTGGTCAACGCCTCGGCGCATTGGACGAACAGTTGCACCCTGTATGGGCTCGCCTATCTGTATGTCCGCTTCACTTTTGGCACAGACGTCTATCCGAACGGCATTCCGCAGATCAGCGCCAAGATCAGGGGCAAGAAGGTTTACGACCCGCGCGACAGCGGGCAGTCCGAAAGCTCGCCGTCGACGTGGCTTTGGTCCGACAATCCCGCGCTGTGCCTGCGGGACTATCTCGTGGGCTCGCACGGCGTTGGGGAAGACCCGGCCTACATCGACAACAACCTCGTGATCGCCGCCGCCGACGACTGCGACGTGCTGGTGTCCGGAAGCAAGAAATTCACCTGCAACGGCTCGTTCCTGTCAGGCGTGAAGCCCATTGACCAGATTCCGGCGATGTTGAGCAGCATGGCCGGTCTGAGCTGGTATGGCCAAGGCAAGGACCGCATGCACGCCGGCGTGTGGAAGCCGCCCGTGCTCGACCTCGGCGACGACGATTTGCGCTCTGCGCTGGAGGTCAGCCCGCGCCACAGCGCACGCGACCTGTTCAACTCGATTTCAGGCCTGTTCCGGGGCGCGGAAACGGATTGGCAGCAGACCGAATATCCGCCGGTCACCAATTCGGCTTTCGTGACCGAGGACGGCGGCGAAACGATTTCGACCAGCGTGGATCTGCCGTTCACGACGGACTCGGTCAGGGCGCGGCGGATCGCCCGCATCCTGCTCGAGGGTCACCGGCAACAGATCATGGTCGAGGGGTCGTTCGGTCTGCGCGCCGTCGAGGTTCAGGTTGGCGAGAATGTCCGCCTGACCAACAGTCGGTTCGGATGGACGAACAAGGAGTTCCAGGTCGTCGCCTGGGCGCTCAACATCGTCGGTGGCGAGGGTGAAGCGCCTGACATTCAGGTGCGGATGACACTGCGGGAAACCGCTTCGTCGGTCTATGACGAGGTGGCGGACGGGGTGGTTTACACCCGCGACAACACTACCCTGCCGTCCGCTTTCTACGTGCCGCCCGTCGGTATCGCTCTGAGCGCAAGTCTCAAGGTCGTCTCCGAGAAGGTGACAACCGTGATCAGCGCCGACGTTACGGCCACGGGCACCGGCCAGGTTCGAGCCGCCGAGGTCGAATACAAGCAGACGACCGACAGCACATGGATTTCGGTGGGCACGGCGCCGTTGGGGCGGTTCGAGATCGTCGATGCGACCGGGGCGTCCTATGACGTGCGCGCCCGCGGCGTGAACATCTTCGGCGTGCGTGGCAGTTGGACGACCTACACGAATTTCAGCCCTTCGCTGGCGTCCACACCGAACGACGTGACCGGCTTCACCGCGGTGGTGGCCGGCGGCAGCATCAATCTGTTCTGGGATGCGGCCACCGATCTCGACCTGTCCTACTACGAGATCAGGCATGCTCTCGAAGAGTCCGGCGCAACCTGGTCAAATGCAACCACCGCGGTGGGCAAGATCGCGCGCCCGGCGACCACGATTGCCGTCCCTGCCCGCCCAGGCACCTACATGATCCGGGCGGTATCAAAGACAGGCGCGGCATCCACGAACTACACGTCGGCGGTCGTGCCGGTCGCGGACCTGCAGTCGTTCACCACCAATCTGACGCAGACCGAAAGCCCGACATTCCCGGGCACCAAGACAAACTGCAGCGTCACGTCTGGCGAGTTGCGGATCGACTCGCCCGGCACGGTCAACTTTTCTGCGGACTATGCGTTCAGCGCCTACATCGACACCGGTGCCGTTCGACGGGTTCGCGCCAGATGCGAGATCAACGTCAACCGGAACGACCTCGGCGCCGGCCTGTTCGACAGTTTGTCCGGCTATATCGATGCGCAACCCGGCCTGTGGGACAGTCTGAACTCGGGCACCGGAAAATCGGATACCGACGTGGTGACCTACATCTCGACCACGAATGACGACCCCGCCGGAACGCCGACATGGAGCGCATATCGGGCTTTCCAGGCGGGCGACTTCTCGGGACGAGCGTTTCGCTTCAAGGCGAAATTGATCACCACCGCGACGGACGTGTCGCCGGCTATCTCTGGTCTGACAGCAAGGATAGAATACTGACATGGCCCAGCACGATTACCTGATCGACAACCAGACGGCGGCGGCGCTGCGCACCGACCTCAATAATGCGCTGGCGGCGATTGTGTCGAACAACAGCGGGGCGACTGCGCCAACGACCACATTCGCCAACATGCTCTGGTATGACACGTCGACGTCGACGCTTTGGGTGCGCAACGAGGCGGATTCCGCATGGATTTCGCTTGGCATTGTCGATCAGCCAAGCGGCGTCTTTCGTCCGAGCCTGAGCGGTCTGACGTTTTCCGCTGGCGATCTGATCTATTCCGACGGCACAAACTACCAGCGACTGCCAAAAGGGTCCGCTGGGCAGTTTCTGCGCCAGAACAGCGGGCTGACAGCGCCATATTGGGCCGAGCCTGACCTGTTCGCGGCAGGCTATATCACCGCGGGCAGCTCCTTGGTCTGGAGTGCGGGCGTGGCGAGTGCCGGGTGGATCAGCACGGGGGTTTTGCAGATCACCTTCGCAGCGGCAAGATCGAGCACGAACTATGTTCCGCTCCTGACCCACCAAGGCACGGGGTCCGGCGTAACCTACACAGTGGACGGGTCTACGGTGCCGACCACGACCGCGGTTTTCATTCGCGGGTTCAGCGGCAGCACCCCAACGAACCTCAATACTCACTTCGCGATTTTGGAGAAAAAGCTGTGAGAATAGTGATCGAGGGCGACAACGGCCCGGAGGTTCTGGATCTGGCGGCGGGTTTTCGCACAGCAGGTCCGGGCGACCACAATGGCAACTACAACACGGATCGGTTTCACCCCGGCAAGCGGTTCGTTGTGGCACCGCGCTGGCGGGAAGATGAAGACCTCGAGGACGTGGACTTCGACGCCGGCAAGGTCGTGGTCAAACCGAAAAAGCCGAAAACAGCCGCAGATATCGACAAGGAAATCGAGCGCGAGGCGTCGGAAATCGACGCCACCGGCGCTGCGAGAGAAAGGGCGGTGGCAATGTTGATCGTTGATCTTTGGGCCAAAAGTTTCGGCGTGACCAGATCAGAGGCTAGAACGGCTGTTCATGCCCGCCTCAAGAAGCACCTCAAGACGATCCGCAACACCTGACCTCCCCCAAGAACACCAGAGAACCAGGCCGCCCTCGGGCGGTTTTTCCATGAAAGGACCACCAAATGAGCCTCTCCGACGCCACCGAAACCAACATCCTCAAGTTGTTGTTCCAAGCCGTCGCCTGGGCGAATGTTGCCGACAACGCGGGCACGTCTCCGATTGCGAACATCCAGTATGCACTCCACACCGCCGATCCTGGCGATGCCGGCACGCAGCTGACGAGTGAAGTGGCCTATACCAGTTACGCGCGCGTCGACGTGGCGCGCACGACCGGCGGCCACACAGTGACCGGCAACAGCGTAAGCCCGGCCGCCGATATCAGCTTCCCGGCTGGGACCGGGGGCAGCGGAACCGTGACCTATTTCTCGGCTGGCAAGGATCTGACCGATGAAATCTTCTTCAGCGGCACCGTGTCGCCGAACATCGTGACCGGGAATGGGATTACGCCGGTGCTGACCACCGCCACCACCATGACGCTGGACTGATGCGGGCGATGCACGAGGCGCTGGCTGACATGGACGTCGGCCGGTGCATGGATCTTTGGCGTGCGGCTTTTCCGAACATGCCGTGCCCCGAAACCATTGCCGAGGCAGAGATCGCGATGCACATGGCCCGCACCGCGACCGAGAGCCTTCCGAAAAGGGCCCGCGTGTGGTCATTCCAATGGCTTGAGGAGCGGGGGCTGCCATCGCATCTGCCGGACGAGATGAAACCGGATCGACCAGAAATCGCGACCGGGGTCGGGATTGCGGTGCGCAGTCTGAGCCACGACCCTGACCGCGTGGCGCGCGCGAGCGCCTTGCAGGAAAAGCTGGCAGGCGCGGTTGAGGATGCGTTCCTGAGCGGCGTGCGCGATGCACCCAGGCTGAAATCCATGATGAATAAAATCAGGAGCGAATTCTGATGGCACAAGACCTTGGATATGATTTCGCGGTTGGCCCAACGGTCACGCTGCTTTCGGCGGACCTTGCAACCGGTTCTCAAAGCGCTCTGACCGCTACTGTTGATTTTGGCAATCCGGGACCGCTCATGTTCGGATGGGAACTGATCCTGA